>CAYIQA010000025.1:0-6560 GCA_964365475.1 Candidatus Woesearchaeota archaeon
AACAAAACTTCTCCACAATTGTGTACCACAATGCCGTTTGCTATGAAAGAATGTGTTAGTGGTTCTGTTATGTCCCAGACTTCCCGAGCGCCTGCAGGCTCTATTGAGTCAACCTTATCTAAGAATTTTTCTCTGTAAAACTCAAACTCACGCAGCCTGTCTGTTTTATTTATATTCTTTTGCTGCAGGAAATTGATTATGCCTAGGAATCTTGGAATGTTTTCTTTGCTGATGTTGAGCTCGTAGTTTTCTCCCGAGGTCTCGTAGTAGCGCGTCTCTCCGGATTTTGCTGCGTAGCTGAAGAGCTTTGGTTTTGTCGACCTGTTGTAAATGGTTGACTTTATTCCCAGATTTAATAGCAATAATTGCACCTGCTTCAGCAGCTTTAACAAGCTTGAATTTAGCCTTATGTAGTTTCTGCTTTCGCTTCCCATCCCTATAGTTCCATCAGAGCTGAATAGGCCAACGAGGAAAGAAAGGACTACATCTTTAGGCGCAGTAAGTATTGAGGATGGAACCTCTCTGGCTGAGGGGTTATAGCCGAGTTTGATGAAGAAGTCTATGACATACCTGCTGTTTGACCTTATTTGGACGCAGCCGTTGCTGTACCTTGCCGGTTTAATCTTCCTGTTGCAATATCTTTCGAAAATGGGCTGCATGATCTTCCTTACTTCCTCATCCTGGGGAGAAAATACCAATCCAATAGTTCTTTTGTTCTTTTCAATAAAGCCATCGCCCACTAGCCAACCGAGAAGAAGGCCGAGTTCTGGAGTCCATTCTACCGGAAGATTTAGATTGTAAGTTCTTCCATTTCTGCCGATATATTTATTAACAGTCTCGAACGGAAGCGCTTTATTTTTGCTGAATTTACCTTCTCCAGACTGGATGTAAATATAGTCTTCTGGCGTTAATTCTTCCAATCTTTTCCAGCCGGATGTTGTCATTATCTTATGGTCAGGGGTTGCGGTAAGCTCGTAGCCGGCGTTTGTAGTCAACTTCAATGTCTTTTTCGTTCCTGTTTTGATTACTCTGAGAGGACTTGTGAATGTTGTTCCTAGCTGCAGCTGCGTATTGTTCCCTGCTAGTCTCATGTCCACAGCTATTTCAGAATCTGCTATGGAATCTATTCTTTCCAAGCCGTTTTCGGTTGGTATTAGAGTGTCACCTGTCACGCAAGGGTTAGTTGTCACAATAGGCCCCAGATAGTCCCAAAACGGATTATATTTGTTAACGTAATCAAAGAAAATAACTCCCGGCTCTGCAGACTCCCATGCCTGATAAACTATCTCGTCAAAGAGCTTTTCAGGGTCTACAGTTTTTACAACCTGGCCTGTTCTCGGGTTTCTGAGGGGGTAAGGTTTTTTCTGGTTGTAGTGCTCCCAGAAGTCAGGCATTATCAAGACTGAGATGTTAAAGTTGCGAAGCTGCTTGTTGCCCTCTTTTGCTTTTATAAATTTTTCAATGTCAGGGTGGTTGCCATTCAAAATGCCCATGTTTGCGCCCCTTCTTATGCCACCCTGCTTGATGACCTCAGTCATCTTGTCAAACATTGTCATAAAACTTATAGGACCAGAGGCAACGCCGCAGGATGTTGAGACGACATCGCCCTCGTTTCTCAGGTGGGAGAAGTTGTAGCCAACACCGCCGCCGGACTTAAATATAATTGCCGCGTTCCTCAGAGTTTCCATAATGCTTTCCATTGAGTCGTCAATGCCGAGGACAAAACAAGCAGATCCCATTCCCAAGACAGCCCCGAAGTTTGCTATTGCAGGGGTGTTTGGCATAAAGCGCCTTGATACCATAAGATTATAAAATTCTTTCAGATTATTCTCATACTCCTCAAACTCGTTATTCTTAATCATGCTGAAGAAGGTTGACCAGGAAAGTTTAATCTGGTGCCAGTGATTCATTCTGTCATACATTCTTTTAAGTGCTTCAAGATGATACTGGTTAAGGAAGTAATTTCCTATCCTGACTTTGTTGTGGAATTCCTCCGGGTTGAATTCCTCGTCTGGATGGATTTTCTGCTTGCCATCAATGTCATACATTCTTTCATCGTAAATAACATCCGGGAGTGTTATGTGCGTTGCTATTCTTGTGAAGAGCGGCTTTGGAGTTTCTATCAGCTTGCGCTTGTCGTCTTTCCTTAAGTAGCGGGATTTCAGGACTCTTAGTGCGTTAATATCAAAAACTTTGTCTACTTCATCTATTTCTTCTTTCTCAAGAACTACTGCCTTTTCCTTTCTCAGTTCTGCTCTTCTTTCCCTGTAAAGTATGTAAGCCTTGGCAATCTTTGGATGCCCTTCCCTCATCAAAACTTCCTCAACTATGTCCTGAATCTCTTCAACACTCGGAACTTTGTCCTTAAATCTTTTTGCGACTTCTGAAACAACATTATCAGAGAGGGCCTTGGCGAGCTTTACACTTTTCTGGCCAACCTCTGTTGCTGCCCCGTAAATAGCATTTGTTATCTTATTTAATTCAAATGGGGCTATGCTCCCATCCCTTTTCCTGATGTTCATGACTTCAAATGCCTGCCCTGTTATCATAGAACCGCCATCTCCTTCTTTTATGAAAAATATTTTTATAATTTAGTTAAAGACTTGAAATAAATCTTGCTTATAAACATTTGTGATTGACAATAAGTATTAAAGATTATATATACCAAAAGATATAAACTTATAAAAGGGCTGTTACTTCTTGCTAATTGTAGTAGTATTTGCCTGTTGATTTCTGCTTTTTGTCAAGCTGGGAGTCTGGTTTGTTAATTCTCGGCCTTTGCGTACCTTTGTCAAGCCTGTAGGTTATGTCAAGCATCTTAAGAACGCGGTTCATGCCTTCTTCCTTGCTGCATGGGCCGAAAACATGGCCTTCTTTTCCAGGAATGCCTTCAAAAACAAGCATGGAATCTGCTATATAGTTGACAAACTGAACATCATGGTCTACAACTATTGAAGATACCTCTCTTTTCTGGGCGAATTCCCTTATAACCTCTGCAACATTAAGGCGGTCCTCGACATCTATGAATGCAGAAGGTTCGTCTAAGGCATAAACAGATGCTTTCTGCGACAGGCATGCCGCTATGTGAACTTTCTGAAGCTCGCCTCCTGAAAGGAAATTAATTTCATTTTTAAGAATCCTGCTGAGACCAAGCTTTTCAAGGATGTTTGTTTTGTACCAGCCAGATTCAAACAGGCTTCCTGCTTTTTCCTTTAGGAAATCCTCAACAACGCCTTCAAAACTTCTTATGTACTGCGGCTTGTAGCTTATGTCAAGATTATCAATGCTTCCGGAATCTGGTTTCTCTATCCCGGCCAATATTTTCAGGAATGTTGTTTTACCAAGCCCATTTGGGCCCATTACTGCCAGGGTCTCGCCGACTTTCACGCTTCCCTGATTAATTTTTAATTTGAATCCCGGGTATTGTTTTTCAATCTGCTGGAATGTGAAGAGAATTTTCGGGACTACGCCTGCAAATACCGGCCTTGTGTAAACAATGCTATAATCCCTGAATTTTACATTTTCATCTGGAAGATAGCCATCCAGATATTCATTGATGCCGCGCTTTACAGCCTTTGACTGGGAAATAATCCCATAGGCAGCAGGCTCGCCATAAATCATCTGCATTTCATCTGAGATATAATCAAGAGTTGCAAGGTCGTGCTCAGTTACCATAACAGACGCGTTCTTTATCTGCTTAATAACCTTGGTTGCGTTCATTCTTGAGGTTATGTCAAGAAAAGAAGCTGGCTCGTCAAAATAATAAAAATCTGCATTTTTCACGCAGGCTGCTATTATTGCAGTTTTCTGAAGCTCGCCTCCTGAAAGATCGCTTACGTTTTTTTCCTTAAGGTGTTCAAGTTCAAGCTCCTGCATTAATTCCTTTCCAATGCCTTTGTCATCAACCTTTTTAATAAGATTATTCACAGTTCCTTTGTAGAACTTCGGGATCAGGTCAACACGCTGCGGCTTGTAGGAGATTGTTATCTTCTTGTCAAATAAATCCTTGAAATACTCGCGCAGAACAATTGATGAGAATTTTGAAAGTATTTCATGCTCTCCTGGGGGTTCTTTGAAACTTCCGAGATTTGGTTTTAGGTTTCCTGAAAGGATTTCAAGCGCTGTTGATTTTCCTATGCCGTTTCTTCCGAGGATGCCGACGACAGTGTTCTTCTTCGGGATGGGCAGCCTGAAGAGCTCAAACTGATTCTGGCCGTATCTGTGAATTGGATCCTCGTTCAGCTTTTCTGGGAGATTAACAAGGTGGATTGCCTGGAATGGACACATCTTTGCGCAGATTGAGTGAAACTCCTGCACAATTTTCTCATCTATTTCTGCCTTTCCGCTTGGACCAAGATGAAAGCCCTCGCCACCCGACCTATTTATCGGGTCGTATTTCATGCATTCATGCTGGCATTTATTTGGATGGCACTTTTCACGCTCTACTGTAACTGCTACTTTTCTCATGCAGATATTTTCATCAGGCTATTATTATAAGGCTTTTTGTCCGGATATTTTCCGGATTTTTCTCAGTAAAGTTTATTAATTCTAATCATTTCTTGAAAAACAGTAAAATATATAAACTATAGTTTATTACTATAGTCTATGGTAACAACAATACAGATAGGGGAAAAGACGATGGAACAGCTTAAAATGATGAAGAAAACTCAAGGACTTAATTCATACGATGAGGTAATACAAGAATTAATTGTAAAATCACGGAAGGCAAGGTCTTTTTTTGGATTTATGGGAAAGTCTGGTAATCTAAAAAAAATGCTTAGAGAACTGCAGGAGGACAGAAGAAAAAGTGACAGATTTTAATTTAATAGACAGCTCTGTTTGGTTGGCCTACTTAGAAGGCGAAGAAATTGCAGAACCTTATATAAATAGTGGGGCGGGAGTTGCCACTTCTGTTATTGTTTTATTCGAAGTAGCTAAGAGATATAAGAAATTAAACTATCCAGTCCAGAAAATAAAGACAGCCCTTTCTTTAATTAAAGAGAGAAGCGTTTTATTTAATGTTGATGAAGAAACTGTTAATTTTGCAATTAACTTTTCAGACTCTCTATCATTAGCAGACGCTTTACTTTATGCAACTTCCCAGCTCAACAACTTCAAATTGATTACAAAAGATAATGATTTTCGCGGATTAGCTAATGTCAAAATATTATGATCTTTCTTTATTAAGCAAGAGTTTAAGTGATGTTATTGCAACTTCAATCTGGTCTTTATTTGGTTTTTTTGTTGTTATTTTCTGAAGCCAGAGTCCTGGAACGGAAAATAAGTTCAGGATCGGTATTTTGAATTTTGCATTTAATTTTAGTATTTCGTAGGAAACTCCAGCAACTATCGGAATTAGGATTATTCTTGAGGTTAAGCGTACAATCCATGACGGATAATAAACAAAAGAAAATACCAATATTGAGATTATTAAAACTATAAAAATGAAGGCTGTTCCGCATCTCGGATGTATTGTGGGGAATTTCTTAACGTTGTTGGCTGTTAGTTCTTTTTTTGCCTCAAAGCAGGCTATTGATGCATGCTCTGCCCCGTGATACTGGTAAACCCTTTGGATGTCTTTTGAAATGGAAATTACTAAGACGTAACCAATGAAAATGATTATTCTTATTAATCCTTCAGTAAGATTAAAGAGCCAGTAAGTGGTTGTTATCAATTTTGAAACGTAAAATGGGAGCGCTACGAACAAGGCCAGTGCAAACAAAATGCTCAGAAAAAAAGTAAACCCGGATTCTTTTTTAGAGATTTTTTCTCCTGAGGAAATTTCAGCTGAGTAAAGAAGTTCTCTTGTGCCGACAACAAGCATGTCGATCAGTGCCAGAAAGCCCCTTATGACAAATAGATTTTTGTATTTTACAGCGGGATGAATCCTTCTGTAAATCTTTGTTTTGATTATTTTTTTGTTGTCGCGCACTGCTACACTAACATAATTTGCTGAGCGCATTAGGACTCCTTCTATCAAAGCCTGGCCGCCTATGTTCATCAAACAAGGGGCAATGCCAAGATTTATATAACTTTACTTACTTGACAAACTGCGTGCCAAGATTTATAAACAAAAGTCTGCTTACTTAAGACAGCGGGGGCTGGTGTTGTGACAAAAATAGTATTTGAAGATTTTTTGGATAGGTATATTATACCAATTGATCGCAAATACTGGGATTATGCTGATCTTCTGGATATACTGCAAAGCTCAAGGGCTGAGGAAAGGGTGCTTATGGAGATGGTTGCCTTCCACTTTGCATCTGATGATGCTGTCACCCCAGTAAGATCAGCAAACTTAGCAAGGTCAATCAATTCAGATGAGGCCCTGGGAGAAAATGCAGACGGCATTAAAAAAAGATTTGAGAGATACAAGGACAATTTAAGAAGGCTCGGAATTTCTTTGGAGTTTGATTCTCTAAGCAGGCAGTACCGCTTTGATGTCCATGATGCAAGAAAAAAACTTGACTGGCATTATGGGGTTAGGTCAAAATATACAGACGAGCAAATGAGGCTTTTGCACGAAATTCTGCCTAGGCTTACTCCGTCTGATTTCATGAACA
>CAYIQA010000026.1:0-6226 GCA_964365475.1 Candidatus Woesearchaeota archaeon
CATAGAATTTGAAAAAGACCTGGAGAATAATCTCCTGCGATTAAGCTCTGAGCTTCTCTCCCTTTCTTACCATCCAAAAGAACTAGAAACTTTTGTCATCAGGGACCCTAAAACAAGAAAAATAAGCAAGTCTGATTTCAGGGACAGGATTGTGCATCACGCGTTGGTTAATGTCTTGGAACCAATTTTTGACAGAACTTTTATTTATGACTCCTATGCAAACAGGATAGGCAAGGGAACATTAAAAGCCTTGAAGAGGTTTGACTTCTTTAAGAGAAAAGTGAGCAAAAACAATAGAAGGGATTGTTATGTCCTGAAAGCAGACGTAAAGCACTATTTTGACACAGTTGACCAAAAAATATTAATCAACATGATTAAAAGGACAATTAAGGATGAGAAAATGATATGGTTGACAGAAAGGATTTTGAATAATCACAAATGCAAAGAAGAAGGAAAAGGAATGCCACTGGGCAACCTAACTTCACAGTTCTTTGCGAATGTCTACCTGAATGAGCTTGATTATTTTGTAAAGCATAACCTCAAAGCAAAATGCTACATAAGATATGTTGATGACTTTGTGATCCTGCACAGTTCAAGAGGGCAACTCAAGGTTTGGAGAAGCAAAATCAATAATTTTTTAAGAGAAGAACTGAAAATGGAATTGCATCCGGACAAGTCAAAAATAATCACTTTATCAAAAGGCATTACCCTTCTGGGTTTCAGGGTATTCTATCATTATAGACTGTTAAAAAGGAGCAATGTCCCGAGATTCATGGGAAGGCTTCTGACTTTCAAGGGGTTGTTTGATAAAAAAGAGATGGATTATGACAAGATTTATTCTAGTGTCGAAGGATGGCTTGCCTATGCCAGACATGCTGACACCTACAACTTAAGATTAGAAATTGGCAGGATATTTGGCGAAATGTTTCTCGGCGAAATAGCAGGTTCAGAAATAAACAGATTCGTTAAATCTAAATCAGTGCCTTCCCCAGCAGGTTGTACTTGACTCCGAAGCAGCAGACCCTTATTCCATATTCAGAAGAAGCTAAAACGCTGAATCCTTCAGGCTCATTAATATTCTTTTTTATCTTGTTAAAAATATCTTTAACTTCGCTGGGCACTATGTAAACAGTATCCTTGACTTTTGTTATTATCCCGTCGCCAATGTTAACATCATGCTTGAATTCCTTGTAAGCCTCGGGATTATTCCTCACGTTAAAGAAAAGCATCTTGAACCTTTCTGCGAATCTCTCAGGATTCTTAATTTCAATTCTTTCCAGTTCTTCAAACCACTTCATTTGTTGGATTCAATTTCATTTTTCTCTTTGATTAGTTTTTCTCTTATCTCACTTATTTGGGTTTCTGTCATGCTTGCAAGTATGTCCCTTGTTTTTATATAAAATTCCTTGCAGTATCTTCTGATGTCTTCAATTATCCTATCATCTACAGGCCTGTCTGAATAGTATTGCAAATCTATCCTTGCCGAGAATGCCTTTTCTATCATCTCAAAATCTTTGTTCCCATAGAAGCCTCTTAGGAACATTTTCATAAATTTGATAGAGCATGAATGAATTTCGCACTTTACTCCTGTTCTTAGCATCAGTGAGTAAAGAGAATAATAAAATATGTAGTAAGAGGTAGTCGCAGTCCAAATCTTGCTTTTTTCCATATTAGATAAGACATTTATAGATTCTTCGGCCATTTTTATGTAAGATTCAGACATATTCTTATTCGGGGCGATTATTTCGATTCCGCCCTTCTGCTTTAAACACCACTTAATTGAGACCATAGTAATTCCCCCATATAATAGAAACAAATTTTTCAGTGCCAGATATAATAATGTGCGATCCTATAATCTCTTTACACAGGTTATTTTTGCCTTTTATCAGCCTTATGAATTCTCTTTCAGAAAAATATTTTATGCTGATAGCCAGGTCAAAGAGCCTGCCTTTTTTATCATAGTCATCTTTTCTCCTTTCTCCGATTATAAACAAATCAATATCAGAATCTCTTTTTTGCGCACCACGCGCGTAACTCCCGAAAATCCCGACAATCCTTGTGTCACTCTTCAGGATATGGGCTAATTTTCTGTGCTTCTTCAGAAAAGTAATCTTATTGCTGATTTCCACAGAAATCAATATGTCCTTTATTTCAATATTCTCGAGGTTGAGCCTGAAGTATTTTATGTTGCCCTGCCTTCTGGAAACCAGTATATTGCCCCTTTCTAATTCGTCTAAAGTCAAGGCTATGGCCTTCTGGCTCAAAGAAACTTTTTTTACAAGTTCTCTTCCATATATCTCACTATTAAAGTTTCCTAAAAACTGCTCAATAATCTCAAAATGCTTGTTGTGTAACATTTTACTCAATTGTGTAAATAATTACACATTTATAAAGATTTCTCTCTTGTCTTTATTTTGTAACATATGTTATTTATAAATAACAGCTGTTATTTAAATGTTTAAGTCTGTAAACTACTTTGTTTTATTTACTTTACAATCATGCAGTCCCCCGGAGGCAATGCCTGCATTACCTCATTTAAGTCATCAGCCTTTATCAAGAATTTTATTTTCTTGGCAACGTCGCTTTTCTTCTCGTCACCCTGCCTTACAACAACATAATTCTTGCAGTGCTTTTTCACAGCATTCACAGGCCCACCCATAACCCTTCCATCTCCTGTCAAACCCGCAGCCTGTTCCAGGTTGGGCTTGAAATATTCTCTCTCGCCATAAATCATGAATGTCCCTTTGGGCAGCCCAAACTCTTTTTTTATCTGTTCTTTCTTAAAGCAGTAAACATCAGCAACAACAAGCTTGTTTCCCCATGCCCTTGAGTTTGATGCGCAGAACTGGGCAGCCTCTTCTTTCTCATTTTCTAAAATCTCTTTTCCATCAGCCTTGATCACAACAAAAGGGCTTCCAGGAGCTTCAGTGTGAAAAACCAGGTCATCTTTATCAACATATTTCTTGACAATGATATCATTTGTGGTTGCGTCTCTCCCCCCAATAACTAATTTGCCTTCGCTTGTTACAAACCATCTGAACCTTTCATACCAGTCTTTTTTTCTTTCAGTTTTTCGTATTCTCCCAGTCTTCTTCTCAGCATTTTTTGATCTTTCTGTAAAGTCCTGCAGGGCTTTTTTTGCATTCTCTATTTTTTTCCTTGACTTCTTTGCAATGGCATAATAGAAAGTCGCATTCTCATTCACTTTCTTGCTTATGTCAATTGCAATCTCATAACCATTAATATTCACAACAAACTTTCCTTCAGATTTCTTCAGCTCTTTTATAAAATCATTTTTAACATCCCACTTCCTGCTCTTGACCTCGTTTATCAGGTCCTCAATCAGGTTATAGTTAGAGTAAATGATGTCCCCAATGATTTTGTATTCTGTTGATTTTTTCTCAAGCTCAATAATGTGTTCTTTCTGTTTTTTTATCACGTTCCAGATCTTCTTCTTGTCCTTGGCTTCTTCTTTGTCTGGCAGGTTTGAGTAATAATAATCAAGAGCATCATTAAAACTCTTGAAGTATTCCTTCTCGGCTATATCATAAATTACCATCTCTATTGGGTTGACTATTGTGGAGTCTCCAAACCTTACAATGTTCGCATTTATTTTATGCATTCCAAGAGCCTGGGCCTGCGAAAATATCTTGTTCACGTCAACTTTTTTCTTTTTCTTTTCAACCCCTGCCCTTTTGCATATCTCCTCCGCATACTTCCCGGAAAATCCGAAGTCAACAGCAAGGGCCTTCACAACGCTGTCTTTCTCGCTTGTGTTTAATATTTTTTGGAACTCGTTTGCGTCAAGCCTGAACGGATCCTCCCTTGATGGGGGGTATTCATATTTTTCGCCTTTTTCGACTTTTCTGTCCCTCCACTCCTGCTCTTCCAGGCATGCCAGTATTTTTTCATCCTCGTCAGCAAGAACAAAATTCCCCTTGCTGAAAAGCTCGATTATAATCTTCATCCCGTTTGAAAATGTTATTTCAACTATCCTCTCAAATCCCTTCTGCTCAATTTTTTCAGCTCTTGCCTGGTCCAGGCTTTTCCTCAAGAACATGACAAAGCCAGAGGGATTGTCTGCATTATCCCTTCCTGATGCCAGGAATATTGCCTCTCCAACAATAACCCTGAGAATCTTTTTTCCCTCTCCGCTTTTGTGAAACTGTATTAGAAATTCTTTCTTCAGCGGCTGGTAAATCTTGTCAAATATAGCCCCTTCCAGCACTTTCAGTTCCCTTACTGCATACTTGATATCGAGAGCGCTCAGCATAAAATGGTTTAAGAAACACCTTATTTAAATTTATTGAACGCGAAGCACAAAAGGAACATATTCATCAATCCCGCAGCCGTCAGTGCATTTTAATGTCACAGATATTCTGTAAACCCCAAGGGGGGCATTCTGCTTTGGAACGTCTATTGATATTATGTCTGCCTGCAGTTCTCCAGAATCCAGGTTTATTGGCGTTCCTGCGCCGCTTACAAACCAGTTCTTGACAACATTCTTGTCTGCATTCTCAGGAATATCCTGTATTATAATGTCATAAACAAATGGATGCTGCTCCTTCAGGGTGTTTCTTATCCCGAGCCCGACATCAAACTTCTCGCCCTGCTCAAGAGTAACTGTCTTTGGTATCATATTTATTGCCTCATCAGTCTCCCCAAAGGTCTCTCTTATCTGCTGCCTCATCCCCTCACTTACCCCCCTTCTGCTCTCCTCTATGTCGCCAAAAACACCGAAAACCCACCTCAGGCCAAGAGTAAGTATAGTTATCCCTATGACAATAACAACTATAGTATTCATAGAAAGGTCCAAAGCACCCCTTTTTTTCTGCATAATAAAATATTAATTCAGCAACCTTATAAACTTTACTAATGATACATCGCAAATGAGGCGCAGTGGGGGCAATGGGAAACATTTATAAAAAACGTTTCATTTAATAAGGAGCATGGACGAGGATTTCAAGGCAATAGGGCATTCAAAATATTTTTTCCTGTTATGTTTTATAGTCCTGGTGGGAATCTCTATTTACATAATCAGGAATTATCTGATTGCTATCTTTGGTGCCATGGTCCTCAGCTACATCTTTTTTCCTGTCTACAGCAAGGTGTACCAGACAACAAAAAATAAAGCGCTTTCATCTTTTTTGGTGGCATTAATACTTATCTTGGTGATATCAGTCCCGGTATTTTTCATCTCAAACTCCCTTATCAACGAGTCAGTCAAGTTCTTTCATACTGTCAACAATGTTGACGTGAGTGATTTTTCAGAGAGAATATCTGATTTCTTCAAGGGCAATGTTGATCTTGCTTTTTATGTCAAGGAGATGATAAATAAGTTTGCCCTTTACATAGCAGAATCAACTTCCTCTTTCATTCTTTCTATTCCTTCAAAGGCGATTACTGCTTTTATCATGCTTTTTGTCATGTACTATCTTTTCAAGGACGGAAAGGAATTTGTTGAGAAGCTTAAAAATTATCTCCCGTTAAAGGAAAGATATAAGGATGGGATAACCCAGAAGTTTGACGAGGTTGTTTATGCAGTCTTGTATGGCGTTGTTATAACTGCATTCATCCAGGGTGTTGTTGGTGGGATTGGCTTGTGGGTTTTTGGAGTTGGCTCCCCTATACTCCTGGGCTCAATTATGATACTTCTTGCAATGATTCCCTTTGTAGGGCCATGGCTTATATGGCTGCCAGCATCAGTAATAAAAATAATTGAAGGCGACAACGTTAATGGTTTTGGCTTATTGATATATGGCATCCTTGTTGTGAGCACTGTCGATAATATAATAAGGCCAAAATTGATAGGCATGAAGAGCAAGGTTCATCCAGTGATTGTGCTTGTTGGTGTTCTTGGAGGCCTTAGTGTGTTTGGCCTTCTGGGTGTGATTATAGGCCCGCTTATCCTGGCTATTTCAGTAACCTTCGTGCAGATATATCTCAGCGAGAAAGACGGTCTTCCTTGAATCTTTTTTAGCTTTATTTGGCTTTAAAATGCTTAAAGTAGTTTAATTGGTTTCTTTTTTTGGTATTTTTGCACATCTGGAAAGAGTTGACGAAAGCTTTATAAAGGAGAGCTAGTTCAATAATATAATCTTAGTTTAAATAATCTATAACGAGGTGGAGTCGATGAATAAAAAGAGTGTTATAACTTATCTTTTGATTTTGCTGTTTACAATACTATCTTCTTATCTTGTATATGCCCAGAGTGCAGGCGCTCCTA
>CAYIQA010000027.1:0-3708 GCA_964365475.1 Candidatus Woesearchaeota archaeon
AGAAGGCAATCGAGATTGCTGACAGGACTTATCTGCTTGAGGATGGGAAAATTGCCTTGGAAGGAGGAAGAGATATTTTGAAGAACAAAAAGATAAAGAATGTTTATCTGGGCGGAAGGTATTAATATTTGAATGGTTTGCTTCTCTTCCAAAATTCCCAGAAATATGCCATGAAGGCATCTGCTATCTGTTGACTTGTTATTTCTACCACTATTGGATTTTCAACAGGCATTGCTATCATAACTGTGTCTTTATATATTAAGAAATATGCAGGGGTCTTTATACTAGCCGGCATGTATCTCGCATCGCAGCCCTTATAGTTATTTCTCAGTTTTAGAAGTTCTTTTGAAGTGTCTCTGTTAAAAAGCAATTTGCATCTTATTCCTGCTTCTGCTCTTCTTTTGTGGTCTTTTCTCCAATAAACCTCATGCATGGGTGGCTGGTATTTTGGTATTCCAATGTAAAAATATTCTTCTCCTCTTTTTAGTTTTAGATAAGTGTGTTCGTGGGCTGTAATTAGGCCTTTTGTTCCTTGGTATACCTTTACTTCCTGGGTTTTTCCAGCTTGCCTGTAGTATTCTTCCAGTTGTGGCAGGAACTTTTCAAAATTTTCTTCTAGCATTTTTATTTCTGTTTCTTTTTCTTTTATATAACCCATTATTTTTGACGGTTCAGATGCCTGAAAATAAATTACTCCTTTTGTTAATATGTGAGATACCAGTCCTCTTTTCTCTAATTTGTCTAGAATAGAATAAAGTTTAGATCTTGATACCTGAGACTCTTTTGCTATCGGACCAGTTGAGCTTGGTCCTAATTTAAGTAGTGCTAAATAGGCTTTTATTTCTCCTGGTGTAAGCCCCAACTTTTCAAGTAACTCTGTTTCCATACGTCTCTTTAAATTATTTAATTATTTAAATCTTTCTATTGAGTCCCACTTAGGGGAACACAATATTTATAATTATTTTGTTACTTAATAGTTGCATGAAAAAGACATACGAGAATGGAAGTTGGATGATAACATTGATTCTAGCCATGCTGTTGGTAATCAGTGGATGTGTTACGGGTGAGGTCACTTTAGAAAATAGTGAAGGTAAAATCAAGATTGGGGCTGCTATGCCTTTGACAAGCTATGCAAGCATAAACGGGGAGGCTGATGCCAAGGCAATACAGCTTGCAGTTGAAAAGATCAATTCTGCTGGTGGAATCAATGGAAGGCCTATTGAGCTGATATTAGAAGACTATCAGAGCGATACAGAGCAAGTTTTGTCTGTTTACAAGAAATTTACAGAAGTTGATGATGTTGATGCAATAATCGGACCTGTTTGGACTGTTTTTGCAGAAGTCGGCGCTCCAGTAGCAAATGAGGCCAAAATACCGACTATAATGACTGATGGGGACGCAAAATATGAAACTTTAGCTGGTTATGGTGATTATTTTTTTACTACGTGGTTTCCTGTATTTGGTGGGCATGAAAATCTAATTGATTATATAAGGGAATCTGGAAAGAATAAAGTATCTATTGTTTATGATGATGGGAGCCCTTATAGTTTAGAGATGTATGAATTATTTAAGGAAATAGCGATAAATAATGGGTTTACTGTTGTTTCAGAGCACAAGCTTCATTTTGGGGATAGAGATTTCAAAACTGAGATTGTTAAGATGAATAAATTCAAGCCGGATTTTATTTATGCTCCTTTTAGCGCTCCTGATGATCTTGGGATATTCATGAAGCAGGCTATTGAACTTGGTGCCGATTATCCTGGTATTGTTGGTGTTGAATTCTCTTGGGGAGAACTTTTGAAAGATGTTTACAATGGCTGGGGAGGGGATGTTGTTTTTGCATATCCCAAAACAAACAGCAAAAAAGATGAAGAGTTTAAAAGATTGTTTGAATCAGAGTATGGTGAATCTGTTGATACTTATCCTTCGTCTATAAAAAATGCATATGATGCTGTTATGATGTTGGCTGAAGCTTTTGGAAATAATCCTCGAAATGGAGAAGAATTAAGGGAAGAATTATTGAAGATAAAAGACTTTGATGGATTTTCACAAGAGTCTTTGGAATTTGATGAAAACGGAATTGTTTCTAAACCAGAATATGTTTTGAAGATTTGGAAAGATGGCAAGTTTGTTCCTTTAAAATAACCAAAATCTTTTAAACTCCAACAGCTTCTTTTAATCAATGCCTAAAACAATATCAAAAGATGTTCCCATTTCTGAAATCACTTTGAGAAGGTATGAAAAGCCCTATGAGATGCCTCAAAGGGAATTAATAAGAAAATTATGCTTGAGCGTCGGGCTGCTGCAGGTCGGGGATTCAAGAGATGTTATTGTTGACATCTTGCAGATACTGCTCGAGGCCAGGAAAAGGAAAGAGGTGATGGATTCTGAGAAGATAAAAGAGGCTGTAATAAATTTGAGAAAGAATTCCAAGCTGGCGCTAAAAGGCGTTGCGTCTTCTAACATAAGGAGGCAGCTGAAAAGACTGAGGGACTTGTTTCTGGTTGAGAAGGTTGTTAACAACTACAGGATAACTGAGTTTGACGAGCTTCATAATATCTTTCAGGAGAAAATAAAAAAATACCATCTTGAGAGCATTCTCGGCAGGGTTGAAGAGTACTTCAAGGCACTGAAATGATTTACGAACCAAGAGAGGATTCTTTGCTGCTAGCTAAACATGTGAAGAAATTAGTAAAAGGAAAAGTTCTGGATTTAGGATGCGGCTCTGGAATACAGGCAGAGGCTGCTTTGGAGAATACAAAAGATGTTTTTGCTGCTGATGTAAATGAAGAGGCTGTTGAATGCTGCAGGGGAAAGGGAATTAATGCTGTTCAGTCTGATTTGTTTTCAAATATCAAAAGAAAGTTTGACTGGGTAATATTCAACCCACCGTATCTGCCAGAAGATGAAGAGGAACCAGAGGAAAGCAGACTAATAACAACCGGCGGAAAAAGAGGAAATGAAGTTATAATAAAATTTCTCAGTAAAGTCAAAAATTATCTCAGGAAAGACGGGAAAATTCTTATGATTGCCAGCACTTTAACACCAGATGTAGAAAAAACAATAGAAGAAAAAGGACTCAAGTTCCGAGCCCTCGATGAGATCAAAACCTTCTTTGAAAGCATTAAGGTCTATCTCATAGGAAGAGTCTAGGTTTATTCTTTGTTGTCTCCACTGTCATCGTCGTCGCTGTCGTCATCATCGTCACTATCCCAGTCATCGTCGTCATCCAACCTAAAAACCCATAGGTTCTCGCTCTTCATTTTGTTTACCTCCATTTTGGATTTGGTTATCGCCCCTGCTTATATTCACCGAGTTCGGGGTGATTAAGATTAAACTTTGATTCAGCGCAACTATGTCCCCCTCAAATGTTGAGCAGTCCTTCTTTATTGAGGCAATTGCCCTTTTTAGCTTTTCTTTGTCTTTCATGTAGCCTATGTTAAGCATTACTATGGTCTTGCCCTCTGCTATTGCTGCCCTTACATTTTCTATATCTGGCTCGTTCATCAGCTTAAGAAACTGCACTTTAATCTTCTCCTTATTAGCTTCTTTAATATCAACAAATTCTTCCTCTTCCTTTTTTTTCCAGAAGACCATATTGCTCCACTTATGTAGCCTTTCAACTTATTTAGGTCTGTTAAATACTTTTCGGTTTTAGGAACTCTGAATATTTATTCACCGAGGGATTTAAAATTCAAAGTCGGTTTT
>CAYIQA010000027.1:3808-5978 GCA_964365475.1 Candidatus Woesearchaeota archaeon
TACGGTGAAGTCTTAAACAAAAACATTTATAAACTGGGATTTTAGGAAGAGAATTACCCGCACGTACTACTTCATGTAGGAGGGCTAGATGGAAAAAAATCAAATCTTAGATGCTGTGCAATATTTAAGGAATAATTCTCCCAAGAGAAAATTCAGCCAGAATTTTGATCTGCTTATTAATTTGAAGGACTTGAACCTGAAGAACGAGGCTCACAAAGTAAATACATTTACTGTTTTGCCGCATGAGAAAGGCAAGAAAATTAAGATAGTAGCATTAGTCGGTCAGGAATTGTTAGCATCTGCGAAAACAAGCTGCGACAAGGTTATTCTCAAGGATGAGTTTGACAAATATAACAAGAAGGCTATAAGGGGGCTTGCAAAAGAATACGCTTTTTTCATTGCGCAGGCAACATTAATGTCGCAGATTGCTGGAACGTTTGGCAAGGTCCTTGGCCCAAGGGGAAAGATGCCAAATCCAAAGGCTGGTTGCGTAGTTCCGCCCACAGCAAACTTGAAGCCTCTTGTAGAGAACTTGCAGAAAACAGTTAAGCTTGAGACGAAAAACGAGCTGATTTTGAGATGCGTTGTTGGCGATGAAGTGATGAAGGACGAACAGGTAGCTGACAATATTCTGCATATTTACAACACTGCTATTCACTCTGTTCCCCAGGAGAAGAACAACATAAAAAATGTGATGTTAAAGCTTACAATGGGGCCGGCAGTTAATATAGAAAATTTGCCTAAAGAGGAGAAGAAAGAAGGAAAACAATGTGTAAATTGCGGTTCAAAGCTCAATAAAGAAGGATTTTGTGACAATCCAAAATGCGAATTTGAGGGGCGACTTACATCACAGAAATCAAAAAAAGCTAAGGTAAAGGAAGATGGAGAAAGACTACAAGCCAAGAGTGCATGAGTGGAAGAAGGATGAAGTGAAGAAGGTCAAGGACCTTTTTAGCAGGTACAAGATAGCCGGGATTGCGAACCTGGAGGCACTTCCTGCTGACACTTACCAGATTGTGAGGAAGAACCTGAGGGGCAAAGTTGAGTTCTTGTTTACAAGGAAGAGGTTTATAACAAAGGCGCTTGAGGACATGAAAATAAAGAATTATGAGAAGTTAATTGAGAATATTCAGGGAGTTCCTCTTTTAATGTTTACAAATGACAATCCTTTCGAGCTTTACAAAGTCGTAAGCAGGAACAAAACACCGGCATTTGCAAAGCCAGGGCAGATTTCTCCTGAGGAAATAAGCGTTGATGCTGGCCCTACAGAGTTTCCGGCAGGCCCGATGATAGGGGAGTTTGGACAGCTTGGAATAAAAACTGAGGTAAAGGAAGGGAAGATAAGCGTCAGGGAAGCGAAAATACTTGTAAATAAAGGGGAAGTAATAAACGAGAAGGTTGCTGCCTTCCTGCAGAAGCTCGGGGTACAGCCAATGAAGGTTGGCATGAATGTCCTTCTTGCTTATGAAAACGGTGACATACTCTCAAAGGAGATACTTGGAGTAAGCGAAGAGGAATACATAACTGCAATACAAAATGCTTATAGAGACTCAATGAACCTGGCTTTGAATGCGTGCTATATAATAAGTGATACAGTCACAATATTGATCAAGAAGGCTTACCTGGAGGCAAGAAGCGTTGCGAAAAGCGGGAATGTTTTGACAGAGGAGACTGCAAGTGAGCTGCTTGCCAAGGCAGAGGCTGAGGCTGCAAATGTCCAGCGCGCTGCAGGTGTGTAAAATGGGGAATGGAGTAGAGTTCAAGGATCAGTATTCAGAAGAGGACGTGCAGAAGGCCAAGGAAGCACTCAATAAGATTTATGATCAAGCTTTAGAAGAGGTTGAGCAAAAAAAGAAAAGGTTAAAAAGCCATGAAAAACAAGTTTTAGAAAAGGTTGATGATTCAGGGGGTAAATGAAAATGGAATTGGTATATGCTGCAATGTTATTACACAAAGCTGGAAAAAAGGTAGACGAGGCTAATGTTAAGAGGGTTGCTGAGGCTGCTGGGCTGAAAGTGGAAGATACTCAGATAAGGGCATTGGTTGCTGCCTTGAGCAGTGTTGATATTGACAAAGCAATAAAGGAAGCTGCGATTCCGGTTGCTGCTCCGGCTGTTGCGCCTGCTGCTGAGAAAAAGGAAGAAAAGAAAGAAGAGAAAAAGTCAGCTGA
>CAYIQA010000028.1:0-5811 GCA_964365475.1 Candidatus Woesearchaeota archaeon
GACCTGCGATTATTCCAGTAAGGCACACAGGCAGTGTGTAAATGTCCCCGCTGCTCGGGTATAATATTGCCGAGTTTTTGATGCACAGGAAAGTGCTTCCAATAAGCCCGCTCTGCGCAACATTATCAACATGCCAGTTCCCTCCCAGGTCGCATCTTGAGCTCGGGCATATTACAGGATCACATGCATTGAACAGCCATCTGCAGCTTTCAGCGCTCATGAAATCTGTGCATGAGCTTCCAAGCGCCTTTCCAGCCTGCCTTATAACATAGTCTCCTGTCTTGCAGTTCACTCCCCTTACTATTTCCCCTTCCTTAAGCTGCTTGCCGCTAAGCTTCTTGTTGATCAGGCCCACGCAATTCTTAGCCTCCTCAAGTCTCCGGGCCTTCTCTTTAAACAGGGGATCTTCTTTCCCAAGATTATTATAGTTCATCAGAACTTCATTATAACTCCCGACAAGCTGCATATCCTCGCTTCCAAGATCATCATTCTCAACAAGTCTTTCAAAAACCCTATAGCTAACTATGACTCCGGAGCTTCCATACTCTGGCATTAACACTAAGTTAGGATCAACACTTAATAAATCAACTTTGCCTTTATCCCTGTCTTCTGTATACAGGCTTACTTTTGCCTCATGGTCAAGCATAAGCTTCCTCTGTATTAGAGAAGGCGAGTTCGCTATCTTGTAGGTCCCAAACTCCTTGCCTGTTGGCTCGTCAATTAATAATTTTCCTTCGCCAGTTTCTTTGCCTTTCTCAGTAGTTGGAATAAGATATAACCTATTTCCGCCATTCCATATAAATCTGCCCTTACCATCATGATCATCTCTAGGTTCATCAGTACTTATCAAATAATCCTTGCTCAGTTTTCTCGGTATAGTAAATCCGTAGTATCTCGACTTTATTTTGTTTAACTCGGTCTCATCAAGTGCATATCCGATATTCTGCGCGCTCTGAGTCACACCCCCGTCAAATTCGCTGATTTTGCTTCTTGTCAAGTCATCCCTGAACATTCTCATAAGCGAAGAATCCTCCTTTGTCTCACCATAAACTGCTGCATAGTTTTCTTTGCCAGGTTCTAACATACTTGCAAATTTTTTAGTTTTCATATAGTAAGGCGTACTTTTAACAAAGGCTTCAAATGCCTTCTTCTCCCCTTTCTCCCCTTCACTAAGCTGGTTGTAGTTCTTGCTTAGTGTCTTGGCGATTTCCTTATCTATTGCAATGCTTCTCACTTCAGCATCCTTGTTGAGGAAAACCCTTTTGATAGCATCATCATCGCTCTTCTCAGCCATCTTCTTGTAGAAATACCAGTCCTTGGCCTCGTCAGTATTTTTATCAACACCAGGGGGGGCACTATACCTCCCATCAATTATTTCATCAAGTATTTCCCCCGCACGCTCAAGATCCGCATCATACCTATCCTGGTTTGCAAATATAAACTGGTCATAAGTCCTGAACTCGCTTTGCCGCCCAAACTCGCTGTGCCACTTGTCCTTTATCTTGTCTCTTGCAAGATTGCTCCTGTCAAGGCCAAGTATGTTGCCGAAGAATGTCGTGCTCCACAAAACTCCAAATGTTACGAAGCAGAATTTAGTCCAGAACTCGTGAAGGCTTCTTGCATTTTCTATTATGCCATTGAGCTTTTTTATCAGGTCCTGTGTTTTGTTAATCTCTTCATCCAGGCTTCCGGAAAACAAGGGAAGATCAAAAGCCCTCTTGTCAATATTGACATGAAGGTTGAAGACTGCTTTTGTGTAGGCAGCCTCTGCCTGCGGCATGACTGTTATATAAACCTCCCTTCCAACCTGGGTTTCAAGAAGTGTTATGCATTTATTCTTGTCTTTTTCATCTTTGCCTGAGCAGAACACCTGGTCAATTTTCAGAAGGTGCCTGACAACATTCCCGTTCTCAATCCTTGATATCTCAATCTCACCAGGACTTATTTTTTCAATCTTCCACTTCTTCTTGTCAGCAGGATCATCAAACTCCTCGCCCTCTTTTAACTTGACTTTTTCAGCAGAGGCAAGCTTCAGGACAGCCACAGCATCAGTGTCATGAGCTTCCTCATAGTTGAATGGTATTACAAACACGCTTCCGGAAGTGTCGCTCAAGTATTCACCACTGGAAATATGTTTATTTCTTATTAATTCATAAATATTTTTCTTGATGTCAATTATCCTTCTCTGCGCATCATCAGTAGTTAAAGATTTCAACCTGTCAAGCTCGTCAATATTCTGAACAATCCCCTCTTTCCCGATTTCCGTCAACCCTTCGTATACCCTTACAATCCCTTCTTGGGCCTTCTTCACAGTCTCAGTGATGTTCTCATCATTAAAACTACTGTAGTCGTCAACCACTTTTCTGTAAGAGACAAGGGCGCTTTTGTAATCTTCTTCAATATCCTGGCCTATTGTCTTCTCGTCCAGCTTTTTTCCTTCCTCAATCTTTTCAGCAGCCTCCTTTGCCCCGCCGCCAAGCTTATTCAGCTCATCATCAGTAGGCATTGTCTTGGTGATCTCAAACTTCACTTCTCTCTTGCTTGAAGTGTCCATTAAATAAACAAAAATTTTATCTTTCGCCTTCTCAATCTTCTTAATCTTCCACACGCTTCCAGGATAAATCTCCTGGCCTTCTCTCACTGTCCTGGTTTCAATCTTGCCTTCCCTCTCAATCAAAAACCAAATCTTGTCAGTCTGCTTTGTTATGTCATTAACCTTTATCTTGAACTTGTCAAACACGCTTAATGATCTTGGCTCTATTGCAAAGTCAGTAGTCCTTAAAGGGGATGACGTGGCTCCCTTGTTAACCCTCATGTCCTTGACAACCAAAGCCAGATTATCGTCATAAACATCAAAGACAGCATAGCTATCCTTTATCTCTTTAGCATTAATAAAGCCTGCAAAGCTCCTGTGCTTCCACCTGTTTTTCTTCCAGTCATCAAGTTTCTCCTGTCTCAAAACATCTTCAAATATATTTACCCCCATTCCCTCATAGACATCAACATCAATATCAGCTTCAATCCCTATTACAATAGAATCAGGAACATCTGCCTCCTTAGGAATTCTGTTCAATGTTATGACTGCATATCCCAAATTGTCAAAACTCAAGTCAGAATCCCTGGGCTTCAGATATCTTACGCTTGCCACGCTTGCCTTCTTCTCAGCAGGAAACGAAGTAACATTTGATTTTCTCATTCTTATATTTTTTATTTTTGGTATAGTCACAGTCGGATTGGTAGGTATCCCCTTAAGTAGGGCAGTTATCTGCACATTCTGGTTTTCAATCAAGTTGGCATCAATAAACGGCGGCTGATAGCTGTCAATATTTATTATTATATCCTCGCCAACACTCCTCTCAGCCTCAGAAAGCTCGCCGATATTCCTCACGCTTTCAACACTTTCCTTCACACCCCTCACAGTCCCTTCAGCAGTCCCCCTTAGAGAGTCACCTGTCTTGGATTCCTGCGCATATGCAAAAGGCAGGCTCGCAATCAATACAATCATTAAAAATGCATTAATCTTCATTTGTGAACCTCGGCATTGTTGCTTTTGCTTTTTTAATCTTCTCATTTATCTTGCTTATCTGATTATAGCTCAGGGGTATTCCTGCATAATCAATGTAGAATAAAACTTTTTTATTATTTACCAGGTCCTGCACGGTGACATCAAACTCAAAGTCATTCCCGCCAACTATGACCTGGTCGAGAATTGTCCCTTCAATCTTCTGCTCTGTGCATTTCTTCTCAGTCAGCCCAAGCACGCCAAGCGCCCCGGACCTGGGAATATTGCTGCACACCTTTATCTTTTTATCCTCTATTTCTATTCCAGTCTGGCTCTTCAACAGCAGGTAGCTTATAATGTGGTATCTTCCTGCAATTAAATTAATTTTCTCAACCCCGGGATAAACTATGCTTGCTGTGTACCCGTTGTCCAAATTCTCCAGAGTTATGTAGGCCTGCTCGCTTATGCTTAATCCCCTTGGGTTGTCATCCATAACAAATACCCCAAAGTCCTTTTCAAATACTTTGTCAAGAGAGACGCTTAAGCTGCCATCGCCTGCCATGGTTATTGTTTCTTCTCCCTTGTTATAGCCCTCCTTGCTTCCCATTAGCCTCCCGTTTACACAAGAAGGAATCTGGGTTTGCAAAATTCCCCTGTCATCACTTTTTCCTATTTTGCATATTGCATTCACGCATGCCAGGCTCACATCCACATTCCCAAGAGGGATATAATTCTCATTTTCATCTTTCTGCAAGGTATAAATGACAACATTGTCCTGCTTAGCCTCGCATATTGGCGAGTTTTCAACAAAGTCTATGTCCAAAGGCAGCACCTTGGCTTCCCTCGGCTGGTTGTTCTTTATTATAACCTGGTATGCAAACTGGAACAAGTCATCCCCGTCGCTTAAAGTTATCAGAACAGGATACTTGATGTCGTAAACAAAATTATACTGGTTCATGCAGAATATCGGCATTAGAAATCTTGACAGCTCATTTTCTGTTGAGTAAGGCTGCCCCCTCAATATTGCGTCATTCTCATGCCCTATGACTTCCATCTGGAAAGGCCACTCCTGATTATACTGGAAATTAACATCAGTATCCTTGTTGACACTCAAACTCTTCACAACGAAATAATCTTTCTCGCTGAATCCATAATTGCCGCCTTTAATTTTTATAAAAGGAATATTCCTGGCAAGTATCCTTTTCATGTCTCTCTTCACATTTTCCTTGACCCATGACCTTGGGCTGCAGCTGAAATCAACCCCCGAGTATGGTATTTCATCGTAAACCACCATGAAATCAAGTGTTTTATTTTCTAAAAATAACTCTTGGTCTTCAATATCATAAATTGCTCTCGCAATTTTGTAAAATCTCCCGAAGTCAGAATTAACAGCGACCCTAAACTTCTCAAGCCTGAACTGCGATCCCTTCAAGTCAACATTAATGGGATAATTTACACTGACAATGACTTTCTCATCGCCAATATCAACTTGGCTTATTACATCTGCCTTGTTAAACAAGTATCCCTGCTGCTCAAATGTCTCCAAGTCAGCGCATTTTTCCAGGTTGTCATCAATGTATCCCTCGATTTCTCTTTCAATTTTCTCAAGCGACGGCACATTGCTAACTTTTATCCCATTTGACTTCTCGTAAAACCAATAAGCTGCTGTGCTTCCGCCATCAATGACTTCCAAGGAGCTTGAAAATTCATTGACAAGGTTTCTTGGGGATTCATCCTCAATTTCTATAAACCCGCCCTGCATTCCGGCAATCTGCAGTGCATCATTTGCAGTCTTTTCCACGCAGCTTGCTATGTATGAATGAACCTCTTTGACCTGCAAAGGCAGTGAGACCTCTTCTCCCGCCTCCTCCTCAACACCAATCCTGCTTGCATAAAGGACTATCAGCACAGCTGCAACTATTATTATCCCAAGGATTACAAAAGTTGTTACCTGACCCCTCTTTTCCCTCATCTTGCTAGTATTACCTTGCTTCCTCCGAATTTTACCACTTTGATCAGCTTCTTCTTCTCAAGATCATTAACAAGATCAGAAGCAGTCATGTTCTTGATATCAAACTCTCTTGCAATCATACTTATATTTACCAGATCCCTCTTTTTCACAAAATCCAGCAGTTCTTTTTCGTTTGGTATCAATTTAAGCTCTTAAAGACCTTAAAAAGATTTTAAAGCCTTTTTTAACCTCTTTTCTCTCTTTAATACCTTTTAAAATATTTTTTATATAGAATGGGTGGGATATATAAATTTTCCGAAGATAAATAAATTACTTAATAGTAGCAACAATAGAAAAA
>CAYIQA010000029.1:0-5724 GCA_964365475.1 Candidatus Woesearchaeota archaeon
CCTTTCGGAATCAGCAGAGTTGAGATAAAGAACGGAGATGATTTTGAAGCTGACAATATTGCGTACATAAGCGGGCCTGAAGAGAAGCAGATAAGGATTGCCCTGATAACAAACGGAAATGCACTGTTTCTCAAGTCTGCGCTGAATTCTCTGAGAAATGTTGAAGTAAAAACATTCGAGCCGCCCTTGTTTCCGCATGACAAGTTTGATGTTTACATAATGCATGATGTCAAGCCTGAAAAGGTTATAGCTGGCAGCATAGAAAATGTTCAGGACGCTGTCCTAGAAGGGGCAGGATTTGTGGTGTACAGCCAGCAGGGAATAAGGTCAATAGACTTCAAAGAATTGATGCCTGTCGGGCTGACAAGTTTCAAGGAAAACGGGCTCATGACCATTGATCTTCTTAACAGGGTGACAAAAAATATTGAATTTGGTCTTGTAAATGGGTATTATGACAGCATATTAAAAGAGGGCTCTGTGAGCCTGGCGTCTGTTAACAACGCAAGCGTTCTGGCATTCAAGAATCTTGGAACTGGAAAAAGCGTTTACTATGGAATTTTGGACGATGCAAGCGACTTCAAGCTAAGCCCTGGCTACCCAATATTCTGGAACAATTTAATGAAATTCCTGACAAACCAGAAAGAGGTTGCAAATCTCAACTTCAGGACAGGAGATGTGCTTTCTTTTGACAGCGAGAACACAGTCAGGACGCCGTCAGGAAAGACTGCAAAGACTGCAGCGCTTTACCTTGACGAGATTGGAATTTACGAATTTGGAGACACAAAAATAGCTGCAAACCTTGCAAGCGAGGCAGAGTCAAACATAAACGGAGACCAGAAAGTCGGGAAGGACGTGACAGAATTTGCTCTTGAGCCTGTGAAGGAGGAAGTGAAAACAAACCTGACAAATATTTTGATAATACTAATAGGAGCAATACTGCTTATTGAAGTCTTGCTAGTAAAGATCAGGGGTGACTTATGATAAGATGATAAGGCTGCCGGAGATAAACATTGGCCAGTACTCAATTGAAAGGCCGGAGATTATAGCACTGATAATTCCGATAGTCATAATCCTCGTATTCCTTATAAGAAAAGATTTTATCAGGCAGGCCTATCTGCCAAGATTCAGCAGGTTCTTTTTTATATTTTCAAGGACATTAATATTTATTCTTCTTTTGCTTGCACTGAGCGGACCTTTCAAGCATGAAGAGGATGTCACAAGAGGGGACCCTTCTGTGAAGATATTAGTTGACAATTCCACTTCAATGGCACTTTACAACAGCGAAACAAGGGCTTCAATAGAAGAAAGGCTAAAAGAGCTTGTTAATGTAGAGTCTGCTGAGATAGCAACTTACAGCGGATCAAACATAGGGGATGGAATTCTCGACCACATGGAAAAGGGGGAGAGCATCCTGCTGATAACAGACGGGAATAATAATCTTGGGACAACACTGGGAGATGTTGCGCTGAACGCAGTCAGAATAAACGCGACACTGAATGCAATCAAGATGGAGCCTGATAAGGATGATGCTGCAATATCAGTTATAGGACCTGACAAGACAAGCTCTGAGGTTGAGACTGCATTTAAAGTCAAGGTTGATGCAACAAAGGACGAAGCCAGGCACATAATAATAACGCTTGATGACGAAGTTTTATTTGACAAGACAACAAAAGAGACTGAATTCCAGTTCTCAAGGGTGTTCACTGACGGCTATCATGTTGTGACTGCAGTCATTGATGATGAGGATTACTTCATTGAGAACAACAAGTTTTACAAGGTAATAAAAGTTATACCGAAACCGAAGGTAACCTTGTATACTTCAAACCCTGAGCCGCCAGTGCTAAAGCTGCTAAGCCAGGTCTATGATATCAGATTAACTTCTGACTTAAGCGGTTTTGATAAAACATCGCTTGGATTGATAACAAACAACATTGATGCTGCCTCGCTAGACAAGAACTTTGACATAATAACAAACTTTGTTACTGAGGGAAACGGGCTTCTTGTTGTAGGGGGAGAGAATTCTTTTGAGAAAGGAAACTACAAATCAAGCTTAATAGAAAAAATCCTTCCTGTCACTGTAGGCAGCGCCGAGAAGAAGGGGGAGAAAGTAAACATAGTAATAACAATGGACATATCAAAAAGCACAGGCGAGCTTTATGGAGTCAAGACTGGGGAAGATGTCGAGAAGGCCCTGGCAGTGAGCGCAATTGACAACCTAAACCCGGAGAGCAGCGTTGGTTTCATAGCATTCAACACCAAGCCTTATGTTGTTTCTGAGTTAAGCCCGCTGAGAGACAAGAAAGACGAGCTGCTGAAGAAGGTCAGAAGCCTTATTGACATAGGCAACACATACATCCCTTCTGGAATAAGCGAGGGGGTAAAGATGCTTGAAGGGGCTTCAGGAGGGAAGAACCTGGTGATAATCTCTGACGGAAAATCCGGGGGCTTCGGCCTGTCTGCATCTCTTGTTAAGAAAGCCACTGACATTGGGATAACTGTTTATGTTATCGGGGTTGGCGAGCTCAGCGAGCAGGAGAGGGAAATCCATAATGTCTTTTACGGGCCTGAATACCTGAGAAAGATTGCCAGCATTGGAAACGGGATTTATTTCAGGGGCAACGAGGCTCCGCAGAGAATAAAAATATTATTTGGAGAGCCTGAAAAAGAGGGAAAGAGGGATGTCTTCCAGGTTGTGATATTAAACAGGGATCATTTCATAACAGAAGACCTGGATGTAAATGCAAGGCTCTATGGATTTAATGCTGTCATTCCAAAGCCGACTGGAAAGATGCTTGTCACTCTCGATGCTGGCGAGCCTTTGGTTGTGATATGGAGATACGGGCTTGGAAGGATAACTACATTTGCAAGCGATGACGGAACAGCCTACTCTGGGGAGCTACTGCTTAAAGATAATGCAAAACTTATAACAAGAATTGTAAACTGGATTATTGGCGATCCTGAAAGAAACCTTGATTATTATGTCAATGTTGAAGATGCAAGAGTCAACGAGTCGACAAAAGTTGCTGTGAAAACCGAGGGATTCCCGTCCTATCCCGGGCTGTCATTTTACAAAGTTGATGAGATGATTTATAATGCCGCGCTTGTTCCTGAGCAAGTCGGGGTGTTTGAGATGCTTGGAGCAAAGTATGCAGTTAACTACAACAGGGAGCTTGAGAAGGTAAGCTTCAGCAGCGATCTTGAGAATGTTGTAGCATCAACTGGCGGGAAAATGTTTGAGGAAAATAACATAAAGGGTATTGCAGAGGCAATAGTAAGCCAGAGCAAAAGGCCCATTGACAAGAAAACCTATTACAGCTGGATCTTGCTTGCCTTGGCAATTTTGCAGCTGCTGTTCGAGATACTCATAAGGAAGGTAATAGAAAACAGAAAAAGAAATAAGGAGGTTTCATCAGCATAACATCATGAAATTCATTAAAGATTTTTTAATAAGGAGAAAACTGAAGAAGCTTGAGGCCTACGAGAAAAAAATAAGCGAGATGGAGAAGTCTTCAGTAAAAAGCAGCGAAGACAAATATGTAAAGCAGGACCTGAAGAACCTGAAGCTGGGGGTGAAGGGCGACTACATAACAAAGGACACAAGCATAAGCTTCCTGATTCTTGTTGTTGTGTGCGTGCTGATAATAATTGGCCTGACAATATTCTACCAGAGCAAGTTCGGGGATTTAAACAACCTGTTTAACCAGAAGCTTGGCGAATTGAACAGCGCCTATGAAAACCTTACAAAAAAAGAATCTGAGCTGAAGGCGAAGGAAACTACATTAGTGATAACACAAGAGGGAAAGCAGGATCTGGAAGAGCAGTATCAGGATGTCAAGACTGACCTCTCAAAAACGCAAAGTGAAAATGAAGACCTAAAGGGCACCATAGAGAATCTCAATAATCAGCTTGAAATAAAACAAAGAGAGAATACACAGCTTAGAAAAGAAATTGACAGGCTTGAAGAAAGGATTGAGGACCTGGAGAGCCAATGAAAAATATTGAGAAGGCGCTAACAGAATTAAGGAGAAGCCTGATAGTGTCAAAGCTTTTCAACATAACTATTGACGCGCTTGTTGTCTTTCTCATCTTCTTCCTGGTTTTTATCTTAATGAGCATAAGCTGGTTCTATACTTTCATTCCCACAGTAATCTACCTTGTCTTCTTCACAAGAAAGAAGCTGAAGTCCATAAAATATCTTGAAGTGGAAAAGAAAGTCCCGCTGCTTCAGGAGAAGCTGAGAACTGCTGCTGACAATGTTGACAAGGACAATGAGATAGTGAACCAGCTTCACAATGAAGTCATAAGGGAGATGAAGCTGATAAGGATGAGCATGTTCCTTGATCCCTTCAAAAACACAATGAAGATAGGGTTTATTGGGGTGCTTGCATTTGCAATAGTATTGAGCGCCTCGCTGAATGTCATGCTTTTTGACTTTGATGTCCTGATAAAGGACATAGGGGGCAGGTTTGGCGGCGATGTCTTTGTAAGCGACCTCAACATCACTTTTGAGGGCGGAAATGAGAATATCTACGGGGAGGAGAGCATAATTGACTACGGAAGCGAAGAATTAAACCTTGGACTGAATACAATGCAGGGAGAGCTTGATTTTGAAAGAAAAAAAGAGGCGGAAAACCTAAACTTTCATGGCAGGTATATTACACAGGAAGATTTAAAAGCAATATCTGACAGTTCTTATATAGAAAAGAAGCTTGCAAAGGATGAAGAGGAAATAGTAAAAAGATACTTCAACCAGATAACAAGATAAGAGCCTTTTTAGAAAAAAGCCTCGGGAAAAAGCAAGATGAAAACCATAGAAGAAGTTCATGCTGCAGTATCAAAACTTCTTAAAGAAGCTGGAAGAGTTATTGTCGGCCAGGAAGAGGCTCTCAAGCAGTTTGTAATTGCGCTGCTCACAGACAGTCATGCCATTATTGAAGGCTATCCAGGGCTTGCTAAAACATTAAGCATCAAGACTCTTGCCAGCCTGATGGACCTGAAGTTTTCAAGGATACAGGGAACGCCTGACCTGATGCCAAGCGACATTACAGGAACTTATATTCTTGAAGACAAAAATGGAAAAAGAGAATTCAGATTCCAGAACGGCCCTGTTTTTGCAAACGTTGTGCTTTTTGACGAGGTCAATAGGGCAGTTCCCAGGACGCAGAGCGCAATTCTCGAGGCCATGCAGGAGAGGCAGGTTACTGTTGGCAACAACACCTTCAAGCTTGACCAGCCATTTTTTGTTCTAGCAACACAAAACCCAATTGAGCAGGAGGGGGTAATGCCCCTGCCAGAAGCCCAGTCAGACAGGTTTTTGTTCAAAATAAAAATAATCTACCCGAGCTTTGCTGAGGAAGTTGAAATTATAAACAGGTTTACCGAGACTGAATACAATCCCGAGCTTAGGCCTATAATAAAAAAAGAACATATATTTGAGATGCAGCAGCTTGTGAGGAAAGTTCCTATTGCAAATGACATAAAAAAATATGCTGTTGATATTGTAACAGCAACAAGAAACAAGAAAGAGCTTATTGAATACGGCGCAAGCCCGAGAGCATCTATTGGCTTGGTGCTGGCAGGAAAGGCTCACGCACTTCTCTCAGGAAGAAAATATGTCAGCAAAGAAGACATTAATGCAGTTGCGCTTCCTGTTTTAAGGCACAGAATAATCTTGAGCTTTGAGGCTGAAAGGAATAATCTTAGTGAGGATGAGATCATTAAGAA
>CAYIQA010000030.1:0-5578 GCA_964365475.1 Candidatus Woesearchaeota archaeon
ATAATGTATCTAAATAAATACATACGTATCAAAAAAGAAACAATGGACTATAGTTAATCACAATGACTATCTTGTTTTTTTTATTAACAGATACCTATTCTAAAGGCGAAAGTTTTATAAACTAAAGTTAATATATATTTACTATGGTTAATATGTATAAACTAAAGTTAACAAATCTTCAGCAGGAAATTCTGAGATTATTATCTATAAATGCAGGGATGTCGCTTAATGCGCGGAGTATATCAAAAAGGCTTGGGGTCTCACAGCCTGCTGTTTCAAAAGCATTGCCAAGACTGCAAAAGTTAGACTTTATTGGAATAAAAAAAGACAATGAATCCAAAAGACTTTCAATATGGCTAAATAGGGACAACCAGAAAGTAATCTGGATGAAGAGGGCTGATAATATAAAGCAGGTATATGAGTCTGGACTTGTAGAATTCCTCTATAAGATTTATCCGGCTGCAACTGTGGTAATATTTGGTTCTTATGCATTTGGAGAAGACGCAATAGATTCTGATGTTGATCTTGCAGTGATAGGTGAAGAAGAAAAAGACATTAATTTTGAAAAATTCAGTAAATTGCTTGAGCGCAATGTTGTGGCAAATTACTATAAAAATTTTAGGATAATTAATAAACACTTATTAAACAATATTTTGAATGGTATTGTAATAAAAGGAGCCATAGAAATATGAGTCTGAAAAAATTTGAGGAGTTTATCGCTTCTGGTGTCGTGAGAAAGCAGCCACCAAACAGACAAAGAGCATTATCCCTGACTAATGAATCTGAAGAGAAAAAGAAATTCCTAGAAATATCACTAAAGATCATTCCTGCTGAAGAAATGAATGCAAACTTTATTGTTGATTATTGTTATGATATTACAATGGAATTAATACGCGCAAAACTATTTCTAGATGGTTATAATGCTGGTAGTTCTCATGAAGCAGAAGTTGCTTATTTAAGAAACCTTGGATTCTTGGAGTCTGAAGTTAGATTCATGGATGAGATAAGATACTATAGAAATGGCATAAAATATTATGGAGTGATACTTGACAAAAATTATGCTGAAAAGGTCCTTGAGTTTATGCAAAAAAATTATGCGAAACTTAAAGACCCTATTAAAAACAATAAAAGGAACAATAAACTATGATTGATTTAAGCTTCTTAAAGCACCTGGACAGATTAAACCTGATAATAAACAAGAAGGTGGTATCAAGAATGGTCGGCTCGAGAGAGTCAAAAATAGCAGGAAAGGGATTAATATTCAAGGACTACAGGCAGTACACTCCAGGAGATGACTTCAGGACAATAGACTGGAGGGTCTTTGGGAGGACAGATAACCTTTATGTGAAGAAATACGAGGAAGACAAGGATTTAACAGTTCACATAGTTCTTGACTTAAGCTCGAGCATGGACTTTGGAAGGCCTATGAAGAAAAGCGAGTATGGTGCAATGCTGGCAATGGGCTTTGCCTATCTTGCCTTAAGAAACAATGAGAGGTTTGTTGTCTCTACATTCTCTGACAGGCTTACAATACTTAAGGCCAGAAGGGGAAGGAAGCAGCTTGCTGCAATAATAAACCATCTGGTGAACAAGAAGGCTGAGGGCCAGAGCAACTTCGAGGCTTCTTTAAAGCAATACAAGTCAGTTATAAACACGAAGTCACTTGTGATAATAATTTCTGATTTTCTTTATGACATAGAGCAAATTAAGAATGCTCTTCTCAGGCTGAGAAAAAGCGAAGTTATACTTGTGCAGGTTCTTGATGAGGTTGAGGCTAAACTAAATCTGGAGGGTGAATTCAAGCTCAGAGACAAGGAATCACACAGCATACTGAGGACTTTCATAAGCCCTTTCCTCAAGAAGCAGTATCTTACAAAGTTATTCGAGCATGACACAAAAATAAAGAGAGTGTGCGATGATATTGGGGCAAGGTTTTACATAGCAGAGACATCTGCCCCTGTTTACGAGCACTTCTACAAACTATTGAGAAGGTGATTATAAAAGGATGTTATGATTTTTCATGTAAGTTTCCAGCCCTTCAATGCATGAAAGCCCTGTTTCCCTGAACAAAAATTCCCTGAATTTGTTGTCAATTATTTTACCTCTCTTGGATAATTCTCTCTTAAGAAAAGAATAAAGTTTTCTCCCCTCGCTGTCCAGGTCTGTCAAGATAACAACTTCTTTCTCAGCAACAGACTCGACAAATTCAAAAAGGGGTTTTCTGCTGATGCTTCTTACATTTTTTACACCAAGGAAATGCAAAGCATCTTCATCTTTCTCACCCTCAACAATGACTAGTTTATCTGATAATTTTAGTTCTTCAGCCCAGTCAAGGAGATTTTCCATTGTTTGCAACCCGCGCCAGAGTAATGTTTAATTTCTCAACGGTCTTGTAGTTTTTTAATTCTTCCCTACTAATCCATGCGTATTCAGTATTCTCAGAGTTCAGCACAACCTTGTCTGTTGAAGACTCAAACAGCATTGGGTGGACACACCATTTTCTTCCCTCTGCAGCAAGATGAAACGGCCTGCCTTTCTTGATAAACTTAAGCTGGTCCCTTTTTATTCCTGTTTCCTCTTCAATTTCCCTCATAGAGGTCTCAATATCATCCCAGTCTTTCTTTTCAATCCTGCCAGAAACAGAGCCCCAGACATTCTTGAAAGTAGTTACCTTGCTGCTTCTTTTCAAGATCAAGTACTTTCCCTTGTGCCTTAAAAATATTGACACTACATCCATCAGTTCCATTTTTGAGCGGGCCGGATGGGATTTGAACCCATGACCACCTGGTCACTCTCCAGCCAGTTAAGAGCTTCATCCTCTTGTCAGATGCTCTGGCCAAGCTGAGCTACCGGCCCGTAAAGGAAGACGCAAGAACCAGGTTTAAAAACGTTTTGAATGCCTGCTCAATATTTTAAGTATGTCTGCCGGCTTTCTTGCGAGGAAGTCTGGCTTGCTTTTTAATAATATTACTGGGCCTTGAAATCCCCAGCAAACAGCTATTATTTTCACGCCTGCTTCCCTGGCTGCAGTTATGTCCCTTACTTCATCGCCAACATAAAGGGCATTATTGCTACCCAGGTTGTGCTTCCTGAGAAAGCGTTTTAATCTTCTTCCCTTGCCGAAGAAATTCCTTTCTGCACAGATGTAATCAAAAAAGTTAATCTTATTTTTCTCAAGGAAAATTTTAACATTACCAAAAGAGTTTGATGTTATTATCCCAAGCTTGTAATTTTTTTTTAATTTAAGCAGCAGACTTCTGATACCCCTTTGTGGTTTTATAAAACCAACTTTGCTCTTAACATATTTTCTTATATCTGCTATAATAAATGGTATCTTTATTAAAGAAACTTTGAAGTTGGCCTTAAAAAATTCGAATCTCTTGTTTCTCAAATGCCTAATCTCTTTTAGTGGAACTTTTTTATACCCGTATTTTTCAGAAAATCGGTTTACTGCCTCAACAATATTCTTTAAACTATCAGCAATAGTTCCATCAAAGTCAAAAATGATTGCCTTCTCTTTCATAAAATAAGAATATTCTGAATGATATATAAACCTGATTAAAAGAGAAAATTATATAAAACGAAAGCTTTGTAGATTATGATATGGAACTTCAGTTAAGCGAAAAACCAAGAAATCCAGTAATAATAGAGGGATTTCCAGGATACGGGCTTGTTGGGACAATAGCTACAGAATTTCTTATAAGTCACCTGAATGCGAAGCAAATAGGCAGGGTGAAGGTAGACGAGGTAGCTCCAGTTGTGGCTGTCCATGACAACAAGGCAGTTGATCCTATAGGAATTTTCTATGACAGGAAAAATAACATAATTATTATGCATGCACTTACAAGCGTTGCTGGTCTGGAATGGAAGCTGGCAGATGAGATTGTCAAGCTGGCAGACGGGCTTAAGGCAAAGGAGATAATCTCAATAGAGGGCGTTGGAAATCCAAACGATACTGATCCTGAAGTCAATGCATTTTACATCGGGGATAATAAGAAACTTGCAGGTACTGGAATAAAGAAGCTAAGCGAGGGGATAATAATGGGTGTTACAGGAGCATTACTGCTGAAAGAAGGGATTAAACATAGCTGCATATTTGCTGAGACTCACTCGCAGCTCCCAGATTCAAGGGCAGCTGCCAAGATAATAGAAGTTCTTGACAAATATCTTGGGTTAAAGATTGATTTCAAGCCACTGCTTAAACAAGCTAAAGAGTTTGAGGACAAGCTCAGGGACGTTCTTGCCAAGACTCAGGAAGCGCAAGTCAGTCAGGAAAAGAAAAGGCAGACCTACTTTGGTTAGATTTGGGCTGCTTCTTTGTGAAGTTCATAGCCAATTTTGTAAAGTGCGGGATATTTTTCTCTGAAAGAATCGCAGACCCTTTCTTCTGATTTCAAACATTCAATAAAATTGTTCTTCTGAAGCTCGTGCTCGTGCATAATGTGGAATAATTCATGGTAAATAACTGACCTGACGAAATCTTTCTGGGTTTTTTTGTTGAATTTTTTTACAATAGAGGAAATTATCTGCTGATTAAGGTAAATGTGCTCTTTTTTCTCATGGTAAATCAAGGAAGGTATCTTGAGCTCTTCAAATGTCCAGCCCTCATCCAGGACCTGGGAGATTAATCTAGACTTTCCTGCAACTTTTTTGAATTCAGAGATTGGAAGGAACTTAATTTCACATTTAATTTTAAAGTAGTTTAAGGCCTGTTTAGCTATATCTAAAATTTCTTTTTCTGTTAACATAAACTTGAGAAAAAGATTGAGTATAAAAGATTAACCTAAGAATCATTTTTGAAGGGATCACCTCTTCCCCTCAAAATCACCTCATGAATTTAATAGGCTGTCTTAATATTTAAGGATTGTGCTTGTCTAAAACTTTTAATCATTTGTAGAAGCTTTCTTTCACTTTCTGATATTCTTCTTGAACATCTTTGAAACTTGGAACTCCATACATTTGAAGAGTCACTTTTATGTCTGAATGACCTGCTATCTGCTGAACATAATTTGGAGGAACTCCCTGCTTGATCATATGCCTGATGAAGCTATGCCTGAAGATATGGGGGTTTAGATGTTCTCTTGCTGGGTCAGGATGTTTTACCCCTGCTTTTTTAGCTGTATTCTTCACTATTGCATTAACCCTTGTTTCATCTATGCCGTCTGACTTCTTGTTATTTGACTGTATAAGCTTTCCATGCTGCCTTGAGCCTATGTAGAATTTGATGTCCTGCAAAGTATCATCATCTATTGGAACAGACCTAGGCTTCTTGTTTTTGCCCAGGGGTATATAGATAGATTTGGCATTAAAATCAATATGCTTGACTAGAAGCTGACAAAGTTCAAAACGGCGCATTCCAGTCCTGGCTAAAATCTTTAAGACCACCCTATCACGAAGATTTTTTGAGGCAGCGATTATCTTGTTGATCTCATCCATAGAAAGATAGTAGATGTTATACTTCTTTGGTTTTTTCCCAGCCTCTTTTTCCACCATATTACCCATAAAAAACACAATTCTTCTATTTAAAAGTTGTGTTTTTGGTGAAAAATGACTAAAAAACGCAAGGAATGTGGTAGAA
>CAYIQA010000031.1:0-5554 GCA_964365475.1 Candidatus Woesearchaeota archaeon
AAGTTCTCTTCTATCATTGTAGACTTTTCTCATGAGGCTGGCAATGAGATTTCCGTCAATGGCCTGCAGGTTTCTTGTTATTTCTTTTCCAATCCCCCTTATTTCACCGAGTCTGCTTCTTATTCCCACCATTGCATTTCTCGATGAACTAACTGAATAGTTTACTACTTCTGTGCTCCTTCTGTTTGCCTCGTCTATTTTTGAAGAGATCGTATCAAACTCTTGGTCCACAATATAACTACCAGATCTCTTTATTCTCTCGTAAAGACCCCTATCTGAGAACAGAGATGCAACATCCACAGCTCTTGATTCCCTTGATCCGTTTCCAGACCCGTTTCCAGATTCCTCATCTGTTACCCCATTCCTAGTTTTTAAAGCAGTTTTCATTGAACACCACCCCCAAGTTTTTTACCAAATTTTTCATAAGCATCTTCTGCTTTATCATGAGCATTAAGATACGCGTTCCTGAATGCGTTAACTCCGGAGAAAAATTCGCTCTGCATTAACGAAGATATTTCGTCGCTTATTATCTCAAACTTCTTCTGCTCTGGCACGCTATCCCAGACTTTCTTAAGCAGGCCATCCTTCTTTTTCTCATCAGCAATCTCCTTGCTGCAGACTCCTGAAGAAACAGACTCCTCCAATCTTTTGATTCTGTACTCGTTGCTGCAGCTGTTAATGGCAACGCAGCCACTAACTAAAGCTAAAGAAACAACAATACTTCCCTTGGTTATGTAGCCAAACATTTTTTAATCACCCAATGTCATTAAGATGCTGGTTTAAAAGAAACTTTCTGAGGAAAAACTGTAAAAACAGTTGTACAAAGCAAGAATTATCCAAGAAAACCGGAAGATTTTCAGACAAAGGAGAAAAATCCGGAAATATTTCAGCTGGAAGCTAACGGGATATTGCAGCTTTTCTGCATGTTGAATATGTTAAACCTTACATCATTAGATATGTAATCGAGAGGAGACCTGTAGAAGTCTGGCTTTTCCCTGTTTACACCTATGAAATCCCAGGTTGCTTCGTTCCTTGCAAGCAGCTCATCAAGAATCTTAAATGCATCAAGTGCATTGACCCAGCTTTTTGTATAGTATTTTGTCGCATCTTTGATAAATGGAAAGTCCTCGCAAGTAAATCCATCCCTTGTAACCCCTCTTGGGCCGATGTTTTTTGCAAGTATCCAATAGCGCTGGCTTTCAATCATCAAAATCCTGGCATCAATGAAGTCCAGTATGTCCTGTGTGTCTTTTCCCTGCCTTTTTTCAGCCTTCTCCCTCAAGGCATAGAGGTCGTCAAGGACCGGATTTATCAGTTCATAGTTGATTACTGTGCCGTTAAGCTTTTCCTTCTTGAAGTCTATATCATATTTTGCGTCAATTTTCTTGATGTCCTTAAATGCGCCCTCAAGAGTGTATGCAGAAGAGCATGCAGCCAGAAATAATATCAATATAATGCCCAAAGCCCGGTACCTTTTCATGAAAATGAGCCTATTTTGCCTGTTTTTATATTTTCCGCTAAAGTTTTATAGTCCTGGTTGCTTCTCAATCTCATGGAAAAAGAAAAGGAAATAGCGACTGAAAGAATAGAAATTCTGTTTAAGGAAGCTGCGAATGTTTTCAAGAAGAGTGCTGAAAGAGCAAACAGGTATGTTGGGCTTGCAAGGAAGATAGCAATGAAGGCAAGGATAAGAATGCCAGGCAGGCTCAAAAGAAAATTCTGCAAACACTGCCACAGATACCTGCAGCCTGGAGTGAACTGCAGGGTGAGGAACCACAAGTCAAGGATTATTTACTACTGCATAAACTGCAAGAAATACACAAGGTTCCAGCTCAGGAAATAAAAAAATTTTTAAAGATGAAAATAAGCAGTTTATGATAAATAGAAACAAAAATGGGTGATACATCAGTATATCTGTATGCTGACAAATTAATACCTGCTTATGTTATAGAGATTTATGAAGACGGGAAGAAGATCAAGAGCACACGTCATGAAAATGATGGTTCTGTTGTGAGATTTCTCTTTCAGTATCATCCACCAAACCTGATTGCTGACAAATTACCTCCGGGAGTGCCGTCAGTTGGGATGAATGAAAATAGGGGGGTAATATCCCACAACGAAGTTATTGATGCTGGAACACTTGATGACATAATTAAACAAGTAAGATTTATGGGGGATAACCAGCCAGGAGACAAACCGATTGATGCCAGACTATCTCCCGAACAGCCTTAGAAAACCAAATTTTTGAATCGTTCTTGGCTTTGGTGCAGCACTTTTTCCTGTAATTTCCTGATAGAGCTTCCACCAGCTTTCCTTTATCCATTTCTTTTCAAATTTTAACGCGTAACCAAAACCGCGCTTCCTTAGCTCCTTGTCAACAATTCCATGCTTGTGTGGGTGGGCGTGCTGCTTGGGCAGATGAGAATTAAAGCCGTGCATGTAATGAACTATCTCGTGCGCTATTGTAAGCTTAACAACATCCTCAGGAACTCTTAAGTCCCTAAAAAGTGAATTGACTGCTATCTCAGTTTTTTCATGCCTCCTTTTTATGTGGCCAAACTTGTTTTTCCACTTGCCCTTCCATACAGCATAAGCGCCTTTTTTCTCCACATCTGGAAAGAAAAGCAGCCATATCTGGTCAAACCTTGCCTGAAGCCATGCATCGTCGCGCATTTCAGCGATGAGAACAGTTTTGTTTAAATATTTTGTTATTATTCACAAGATTTAAATAATGCCTGTTGAATTTCAGTTTCATGGAAAAGGAAGTGACCATAACCAATATAAAAAAAGAGACCCCTGACACAAAGACATTCAGGTTTGATTTGAAGGGGAGCGAACTTAATTTTATTCCAGGCCAGTTTATTATGGTGACTGCGCAGATTGACGGGAATCCTGTCAGAAGGGCATTTTCGCTATCAAGCTCGCCTCTAAGGGACTACAGCGAAATCACAGTAAAGGTAGAAAAGGGGGGCTATTTCTCGGGGTTTGCATGCGAGAAGTTTGCTGAAGGCTGCAAGATAAATATCAAGGGGCCTTACGGGCACTTCACATTCAGGGACGGGGAAGCAAAAAGTCTGCTGCTAATTGCTGCAGGCTCGGGAATAGCCCCGATAAGGAGCATTGTGCAATATATTGATGACAAGAAACTGAATGTTAGGATGACACTTCTTTATTCAAACAAGAACGAGACATACATAATTTTCACAAAGGAATTTGAGAATCTTGAGAAGACAAACAAAAACTTCAGGTTTGTTCCCACACTGACAAGGGAAGAATCCGAGTCATGGAATGGGAGGATGGGAAGAATTGATGCAAATATGATCAAGGAGTTTTTCATGGACGGAGACCTGTGCTATGTATGCGGGCCGCCAGCAATGGTAACCAAAATAGTTGACCTTCTTAAGGCACATGGGGTTCCTGAAGACAGGATTAAAACAGAGAAATTCGGTTGAAAAACAAAATGGCAAAATTCAGGCAAGAGAGGTGGAACCTAGGGGATATTCTGCCAGCGCATGACGGAAAAGAATTCAATTCCCTGATGAAGTCTCTTGAGAACAATGTGAAAAAGTTCGAGTCCTACAGAAAAATCCTAAACCCAGAGATGCCAGCAGAGAAACTTTTGGATATTATAAAACTACTCGAGAAGATAAGCGAGACCTCTGGGAAAATAGGAGCGTATCCCGCGCTCTGGTTTGCAATGAACACAAAAAACCAGGAGGCAAGGGCATTCAAAGACAAGGTGAATAACAAACTGACTGAGCTTGGAAACAAACTTCTTTTCTTTCCTTTGTGGTTCAAAAGCCTGAGTGATAAATGGGCCGGGAAGTTTATCAAGAGAGCCGGGCATTATAGATACTATCTTGAGAGCGTAAGGCTGACAAAAAAATACACATTAAGCGAGCCTGAAGAGAAAATAATAAACATAAAAAGCACAAGCGGCACTGAGGCCCTTAATTCTTTGTATGACATCATAACAAACAGCTTCAAATTTGACATGAAATTTGGAAAGAGAACAAAGGCCATGAATCAGGAAGAGATAAAGGTCTACACAAGAAGCGCAGACAAAAATCTCAGGGAGAACTCGTACAGTGCCATCCTTGCGAGATATTGCGAGAACAGGGATGCTCTCGGGGAGATATACAAAAATATTCTCACCGACTGGAAGAATGAGGGGATAAAACTGAGGGGCTATAAAAGCTATGTGTCGCCGAGGAATATTGGAAATGACATAAGCGACAAGGCAATAAAGACAATGCTTGATGTCTGCAGGAAAAATACCCGGCTCTTCCAGAGATATTTCAGGCTCAAAGCCAAGCTCATTGGGATGAAAACTCTCAGAAGATATGATATTTATGCCCCCGTAGCCGGCAGAGAAAAGAAATATAGTTATAGCGAAGGAACCAAGCTTGTGCTTGACTGCTACAAAGACTTCTCACCTGAGACAGCAAGGCTTGCATTAAGGGTACTCAGCGAGAAGCATATTGACTCTGTTGTTGATGATGGGAAAATGAGCGGGGCTTTCTGCTATGGGGTAACTCCAAACATAACTCCCTACGTACTTGTTAACTACACAGGCAAGGAGAGGGATGTAATGACCTTGGCGCACGAGCTTGGGCACGCTATTCATGACCTGCTTTCCTCAAAGAACTCAATATTGATGTTCCATCCGCCGCTGATACTTGCAGAGACTGCATCTATTTTTGGTGAGATGATAGTGACTGAGAAGTTGCTCGGGGATGCAAGAAGCAGAAAAGAGAAGACAGCGCTGCTGACAAGCAAGCTTGATGACATTTACGCCTCAATAATAAGGCAGGCTTTCTTTGTAATGTTTGAGCAGGATGCGCATAAAGCTGCTGATGAGGGGGCCACTGTTGATGAACTTTCTGGAATTTATCTCAAGAACCTAAAGGAGCAGTTTGGCAACTCTGTAAAGATCAGCGATGACTTCAGGAGCGAGTGGATGTACATCCCGCATATTTACCACACGCCCTTTTACTGCTATGCATACAGCTTTGGAAATTTATTAACGCTTGCATTATACAAAATGTACAAAGAGCAGGGGAAAAAATTCGTTCCAAAATACCTGAAGTTCCTGTCATACGGCGGATCTAAGAAGCCTGCTAAGATAGGAAAAGAGCTTGGAATTAATTTTGAGGATGCCAGATTCTGGCAGAAGGGGTTTGACATGGTAAAAGATATGATTGACGGGCTTGAAAAGACAAGCAAAAATTAATTATAATTCTTTTTTCAGTGTGAACGCGCAGACTATTCCAGAAGCCATTCCGTAGACCAAGTCTGATATTGTGTCTTTTAAAGGATCAAGACGGAACAGCAGCTCATTTGATTTTAGCGCCACAACATACTCAAACACCTCAAAAACAGAAAGAAGACCAAGAAGTATCAGCAGGCCAGAGATTTTTGACTTTATCTTGAAATATTTTATAAGGATAAACATAGTAAAAAACCCTGCAAGCAAATGAGCAAAGCTCCAGTAGTTCAGGAAGAACCATTTTTTCTCGTAGATTACTGCGTTCATGAAGTCTGCTATCTCGTT
>CAYIQA010000032.1:0-5528 GCA_964365475.1 Candidatus Woesearchaeota archaeon
ACAGCATGGGCAAGTTCTCTGGATTAATAGCTAAGAAAGACGATAAAAAATTCATAGAGTTAATAGAGGGAAGAGGCGCCTTGGTCTGCAAGGAAAAAATAAACCACAGCTATGCGCACTGCTGGAGATGCAAAAGTCCAATAGTTTACAAGACAACAAAGCAGTGGTTCTTCAGGGTTGAGGATTTAAAGCCAAAAATGATTAAGGCAAACAGCAAGATTAGATGGGAGCCCCAGGCAGCTTTCAATGCCTTCAACTCATGGCTTGAAAATTTAAGAGACAACTCGATTTCAAAGCAGCGCTTCTGGGGAACTCCGCTGCCAATATGGAGAAACACAGACAATCCTTTGGACTACATTGTAATAGGCTCTGCTGACGAGCTTGAAAAGCTTTCAGGCAAAAGGGTTGATGATCTTCATATTCCAACTGTTGACAAGATAGAAATAAAAAAAGGCAGCAAAATATACAGAAGGGTTCCGGATGTTCTTGATGTATGGGTTGATGCAGGAACTGTGTCATGGAACTGCCTGGATTATCCCCGCAAGAAAGAGTATTTTGATAAGTTGTTTCCTGCAGATTTCATTTTAGAGGGAAAGGACCAGATAAGGGGGTGGTTTAATCTTCTTATGGTTGCTTCTATGGTAGCCCTTGGCGAGCCGCCATTCAAATCAGTTTACATGCACGGCTTTGTTCAGGATGCCCAGGGAAGAAAAATGTCAAAGTCGCTTGGCAATTATATTTTGCCAGAGGAAATTATTGAGAAATACGGGGCTGACACGCTGAGATATTACATGATAGGCGGAGCAAATCCTGGAGTTGACATAAATTACAATTTCAGCGACGTGGAAGTCAAGCACAGAAATTTAGGAGTCCTGTTCAATGTCTGCAATTACTTAATAGGATACTCAGATAGATTATACAAGCTTGATCTGAAGAATCTTGATCTGGAGGAAAAGTTTATGCTTTCAAAGCTCAACTCGGCAGTAAAAGATGTCACGTTTGCTTTTAACAATCTCAAGCTCAATGAAGTGCCCTTGCTCATAGAAAATCTTTTCCTGACATTGAGCAGGGACTATATTCAGATAATAAGAGATAAAATAAATGACGAGAAAGAAAAAGTTCTTCCGGTGATTTACACAACCATGATGGAGACCCTGAAGATGTTTTCAACAGTCTCGCCGTTTATTTCAGAATGCCTTTACCAGAAGCTGAAAGTAAAATTTAATCTCAAAGAAGAATCAATCTCGTTTTATGACTGGCCTGAGGCAGACAGGAAATTAATAGACAATGATCTTGAAGAAAGATTCCAAATAACTCAAAAAATTATCCAGAATATCCTTTCATTAAGGGCAGAAAAGCAGATTGGGGTAAGATGGCCCCTAAGCGAGGCGACTGTTGACATCGGGGATCTTTCGCTTGTAAAAGGTTTTGAAGAAATAATTAAAGTCCAGGCTAATATAAAGGAGCTCAAGGTAAAGAAAGGTAATTTCCAGGTAAAGCTCAACACAGAGATAACAAAAGAGCTTGAGGAAGAAGGCTTCTTCAGGGAAATAACAAGAAGAATTCAGGCACTGAGGAAGAAGGCTGGCTTGAAGAGAGAAGACAGGATAGAACTTATATTAAACTCTTCTTATAGTCTTAAGAAATTTGAGAAGGAGTTCAGGGATAAAGTTGGCGCTGTTGATATCAAATTCTCAGTTCCAAAGGAAAGGCACATGATATACTCAAAGGAAAAGATAAAAGACCAGGAATTTGAGGTGGCATTTGACAAGGTCTAGTTTTAAGTCTTTACTGCCCCGTTTATAAATAGGTTTATAAACCATTAAAAAGCCTTTATAAATGTAATATTGGGGGTTTTATGGCAAAGAAGGAAATTAAGATACAGAATATAGTCGCTTCTGCTGACCTTGAAAAAGATATCCCTTTGATCAAACTTGCTGAAGCGCTGCCAAATACAGAATATAATCCAGAGCAGTTCCCAGGCCTGGTTATGAGAATTAAGGATCCTAAGACATCTGCACTTATTTTCAGCTCAGGAAAGATTGTTTGCACCGGAGCAAAATCAATGACTAAAGTCAGGGAATCTGTAAGGAAAATTATTCAGAATATTGAGAAGATAAGAGTCAAGATAACTGTAAAGCCGAAGATAAATGTCCAGAACATGGTTGCTTCAGGTGCTATAGGCATGGATTTAAATCTCAACATGCTTGCCATGGATTTGGAAGAGACAGAGTATGAGCCAGAGCAGTTCCCCGGCCTGGTTTACAAACTTCCAGGCACGAGGGCAACTTTCCTGCTTTTCAGCAACGGAAAAATAGTCTGCACAGGGACAAAGTCAGAAGTCAAGCTGAGAGAGGCTGTTGACAAATTGATTCAAGTGCTGAAGAAAGTGACAAAAGGAAAAAGATAATTCTGTTTTTTCTGTTTTTTACACTTGACAAGTGACCTGCAAAACTTTATAAATAAGTTGTTATTCTCTAACTCCCACGCCAAAAAGGGGGTTCAATTTAATGGTGGATGTTCAGAGGCAGATAGAAAGATTTCGCGAGTTTATTGAGACTAATTATGAAAAGGAGCTTAATGAAACTACCAGGAAAGGCCTGACTTCTCTTGTTCTGGATTTTAAAAAACTTTCAGAGTTTGATATTGAGCTTTCTGAAGATCTGATAGAAGATCCTGAAAACACCTTGAAGGCTGCTGAAGTTGCTCTTCAGGGGTTTGACCTGATAACAAAGGGAGTAAGAGTGAGGATAAATAACCTAATTGACTCGCAGAAAATAAAAATAAAGGACATCAGGGCAGTTAACCTTGCCAAGTTTGTTTCTGTTGAAGGCATTGTAAGGCAGGCGTCAGATGTGAGGCCCCAGGTTGTTTCTGCTAAATTTGAATGTCCAAGTTGCGGGAGCACAATGACAATGCTCCAGCTTGAGCAGACCTTTAAGGAACCGACAAGATGCAGCTGCGGGAGAAGAGGCCGCTTTAGAATGTTAAGCAAGGAGCTTGTTGACTCTCAAAGGATTGTTCTCGAAGAGTCTCCGGAATCTTTAATAGGAGGAGAGCAGCCGAAGAGGCTTTCAATTTTTTTAAGAGAAGACCTTGTTGAACCAAAAATGGAAAGAAGAACAACTCCGGGTTCAAAAATAAGTGTAACCGGGATAGTAAAGGAAATCTCACTTCCGTCAAAAACAGGAGCTCCCTCAACAAGATTTGACTTGGTGTGCGAAGCAAACTACATAGAGCCAATAGAGGCGACTTATGAGGATATTGAGATTACGAAAGAAGACGAAAAGCAGATAAAAGAGCTTGCCCAGGACCCTAAAATATATGAGAATCTGATAAATTCTATGGCGCCGTCAATTTACGGTCACAAGGACATCAAGGCAGCCCTTGTCCTGCAGCTGATGGGCGGTGTCAGAAAAGTAAGGCCGGACGGAACTTCAGTAAAAGGAGACATTCACATACTGCTTGTAGGCGAGCCAGGCACTGCAAAGTCCAGCTTGTTGTTGTTTATGGCAAAGGCAGCGCCAAAATCAAGGTATGTTGCCGGCAGGTCTGTAACTGGCGCAGGCATAAGCGCAGCTGTTGTCAAGGATGAATTCCTAAGAGGATGGGCCCTGGAGGCAGGTGCACTGGTCCTGGCCAATAAAGGAATCTTGTGCATCGACGAGCTTGACAAGATGAGCGAGGAAGACACATCAGCACTGCATGAGAGCATGGCCCAGCAGACCCTGTCAATTGCAAAGGCAAACATCCAGGCGACATTAAAGGCAGAAACCACAATCTTATCTGCAGCAAATCCGAAGTTTGGCAGGTTTAACCCTTATGAGCCCATAGCTCCGCAGATTAATCTTCCAGCTTCTTTGATAAACAGGTTTGATCTGATATTCCCAGTCAAAGACATGCCTGACAAGGAAAAAGACACAAAAATAGCCTCTCACATTCTCGAGATGCAGCAGAATACTGACCTTGCCGAGCCGCAGATATCATTTGATCTCTTGAAAAAATTTATTGCCTATGTAAGGCAGAAAATATCTCCTAAACTGACTCAGGGCGCAGTAGAGGAAATAAAAGAGTTTTACGTAAGCCTGAGAAATGACACCCCCACAATTGGTGGCGATCCTGTCCTTAAGCCTATCCCGATTTCTGCCAGGCAGCTGGAAACACTCATCAGGCTGGCTGAAGCCTCTGCAAGAATAAGGCTTTCAAATCACGTTACAAGAAAGGATGCAAAGAATGCTATTGAGATACTTAAGCAGTGCCTAATCCAGGTTGGCTTTGATTATGAAACAGGGAGATTTGACATTGACAGAATAACAACCGGCATAACAGCCTCGACAAGAAATAAAATTCTCATAATAAAGGAGATCATAGAGGAGATTGAGAAGAAAGGCAGGAAGTCAATCCCGATTGAGGACATAATGAGCGAGGCTGCTGAGAAAGGCCTGACAGAGGCGCAGGCAGAGGATGTTCTTCACAAGCTGAAGCAGGAAGGCACGATATACGAACCAAAGACAGGTTTTATAAGCAAGCTTAGCTAAATTCTCTTGAAAAATGCAAGGAAGACAGGTAGCATACAAGTTGTGGATTCAGAATATTGTAGGCTCGCAGTTTGTAGAGCAGGAGGGGGAATGGGAGCCCAACTACATTGATTTTAATCACATGAAAGTCTCAAGAGTTAACATCATAGCCACTGTTGTTGACAGCTTCACAAGCCCTGACAACAATTACTCGACCATAGTTCTCGATGACGGCTCTGCAGAAGTGAGAGTAAGGGCTTTCAAGGAGGATGTTTCCATGTTCAGTAGCATAAAGATTGGAGATATTGTCCTTGTTGTCGGCAGAACAAGAAAATACAATGATGAAATCTATATTTTGCCTGAAATTATAAGGAAGATTGACAATCCAAACTGGGAGGTCCTGAGGAAATTCGAGCTGCTCCGTGATTATGGCGCGCCTGAAAAAGTGGAAATAGAACTGTCTGTCGCGGTGTCAGATACAGGCGCCAAATATGAGAAACAGGGTGAATTGGAAGAGCCTCCTGAAGAAGGCAAAATCGCAATTGCCAGCGGCACCTCATCTGGAAGGCAGAAGATTATTTCATTTATAGAGAAGCAGGAAGAGGCATCTGTAAACAGCATTGTCCAGGACTCTGGGCTTGCTCAGGAAGAGGTGAATGCAGTCCTCAAGGAGTTGCTGAAGGAAGGTGAAATATACCAGCCAAGGCCGGGCTATTTCAGAATAGTATAAACTTCACGGTAATAACAAAACAGAAAGATTTATATAATGGACAATATAGATATCTCCCTAAATAAAAATGACTGAAGTAATAAGCAGAAGGAAAAGGGATCTGAGCAGTTATGTGCTTCTTGAAGCTGCTGATAATCATCCTGATATAATGATAGCTTTGGGCAGGTTAACTTTAGAAGAAGCTAGGCCTTATCTCAGGAGATTGGTCAGTGTTGGTGGTGTTGGAGAAGCAGCTCACAGTCAATTTGGTGTTGTTGATAGAAATGATTTGCAATCTTTAT
>CAYIQA010000033.1:0-5424 GCA_964365475.1 Candidatus Woesearchaeota archaeon
TGGGATATATAAATTTTCCGAAGACAAATAAATTACTAAACAGTAGCAACAACAGAAAACTTTAAATACTCTCAGGTTAATACCCGTTCTATGACAGAGATAAAAAGCCTAGAGGAAATACCAGAACAGTACAGGCCAGTTTATAGTCTATTAGTGAAGTTAGAAGGAATAAGAAAAAAATTCGGTTTAGAAGACTCGTTTAGTTATTTTGATAAAAAAAGTAAGAGAACTATAACTTTTGAACCTATGAGGTTTATTGATTACATAAACGATACAGGAAGTCTAACACCAAGACAGCTTCTTTACATATTGATAAGCGCTAGGAAACCATTAAACTATCTGAGAATGGATGAGCTATATAGGCAATCTGGAGAACTTGAAAAAATATTAGAATTAAAAGAAAGAGTACTAAAAGCCGATGCTAACTTGATTGGAGCAGAAAGAGGAGGAAACACTTCATCTATAAAAGCTATAAGAAGAAGAAAAAGACTTATGGGAGCTTTAATTCTTTCTATTGAAAATCGTATTGAAAATATGGAAACTTCAGATGATATAAAGAAAGAATTTAGACAAGAATATCAAGAATTTAAAAGAAGAGATAAAGAAACTTATCAAAAAGCAAATGAAGAAACTACAAGAAGATTAAATAGTATTGGGCAGCCCTTTGGAGTATCATTAAGATATTAAATATTCTTTACCATATAAGCTCTTTCCAGCTCATAACCAAGATCTCTGTAATACTCCCTTACACCAACTCCGCTTATCACAGATATTTTCCTGCATCCAAACTCATTTGCTATTTCTTCAGATTTTTTCATTAAACTTCTTCCAAGACCTTTATGCTGCCAGGCCTTGTCTTCTTTTTTGTCAAGAACAACCTGCGGCCCGTACACATGAAGCTCTCTAACAAGCAAAGTTTTTTCATCAAGCTCTTTTCTAAAAGGCCTGAAAGGAACTCTCAGCCTGCACAATGCAAACAAAACGTCATCTTCGTTAACATATTCCAAGAAAATTTCATTTCCTTTGCTTGCCTCATACTCAATTTTCTTTAATTTTATTTTCACGCCAACTTTTTTTCCTTCTCTTAATGCAAATCCAACTTCCCTGCATCTTATGCACTGGCATTTCTTACCTTTTCTTTTCAGTTCATCAGCAACAACCTTCCTGAAATCAAGCCTGTCAGGCTTTTCACTCATAAAAGTTGAGGGAATCTCTCTCATGATCCTCATTATTCTGCAATATCTTGGTGTTAATTTTTTAAGCTCACTAATCAGATAAAGAAGCTTGTCATGATTATAAGTCTTGAATTTTCCCTCTGCAGCCTCCTTTGCCAACTTTGTTCCCTCAACAACTTGTGTAGGATAAATTTTTACCTGATCTGGCCTGAAATCTGGATTGTCAAAAATTTCTTTATACATCTCAATATCTTTTTCAACAGAACTTCCTGGCAGGCCGGGCATGATATGATAACCTGTCTTAAAAGCAGAATCCTTCAGTCTCTGAGTCGCCTCAACAACATCCTTGACAGAGTGCCCCCTGTTTGTTTTCTTGTAAATATTATTATCCGCAGCCTGCACTCCAAGCTCGCATCTTGTTGTTCCAAACTCAAGCATCCTGTTTATTTCCCCTTCGCCGCAAACATCTGGCCTTGTTTCAATGCACAAGGCAACGCATCTATGCTTGGTATTTTCATTAATCTTCTTGGCTTCCTCCAGATCACTAGACTTCATCCCATTCAAGGCATCATAGCAGGACTTTATGAAGCCATATTGGTAATCAACATCACAGCTTCCTGGATCTAAGAAAGTCCCGCCTATTAATATAAGCTCAATCTTGTCAGCAGGATGGTTCATATATTCAAAAGCCTTCAGCCTTGCAGCAACCTGCTTCCCAGGATCATACTCTAGGGGAATTGCCCTCATTATTGCAGGGCTTAAAGGGGTATAGCTCTTAGGGACATTCTCAAATGTCGGGCAATAAGAGCATCTCCACCTGCAGCTCAATGGCTTTACAACTACTGTTAATGGTGTAACCCCGCTAATAGTCCTTGTTGGTTTTCTTTTATTTTCTAAGAGCTGAATTTGCATAGTCTGGCTAAAGAAGATAAAGGTTAAAAAAGTAACGATTACTCTTATTATTATGGACCAAAGCAAGGTTTGGGATAAAATAGCAGTTGAGTGGAACAGGCTCAGGACCAGGCCATATCATAATGTCCAGAAATTTATTGATTATCTTCTTCTGGCTTGGAAGCCGGGAAAAATAATTGATATTGGCTGCGGAAACTGCAGGAATTTGATCCCATTTCATGGCAGGGGTTTTGATTGTTATGGCATAGATTTTTCTGGAGAAATGCTGAATAATGTGAAGAAACTAGGAAAAAATATAAAATTAAAGGTTGGAAACGCAGAGAAAATAGAATATAAAAAAGAGTTTTTTGACTATGCAATTCACTCAAGCGTTATAAGCTGCATTAAAGGAAAGGAAAACAGATTGAATTCACTGAAGGAAGCCTATAGGGTTCTAAGGAAAAATGGAGAGGCATTAATAACAGCCTGGAATAAATTAGATCCAAGATTTATTTTCAAGAAAAAAGATATTTTGCTGCCGTGGAAAACTAATAAAGGGACTGTTTACAGGTATTATCATTATTACACCCCTTGGGAATTAAAAAGGGAATTAAAGGAAGCTGGTTTCAAGATAATTAAGTCAGGAAGTTTGTTTTCAAGGAACATAATATTTATTGTTAGAAAATAGCATGGACCCGGGAGGAATTGAACCTCCGACCTACTCGACGTCAACGAGTCGTTCTACCACTGAACCACGAGTCCTCTACTCTTAAAATAAAACAAATGATTTATAAAGCTTCTTTTTACAAACATGAACATGTATGAAATATTCACATACACCATAGTAAGTGTTATTCTCATCAGCCTAATCTCAATAATAGGCATATTTACAATATTACTAAACAAAGAAAAGCTTCACAGATTTTTGATATATTTTATAAGCTTCTCAGCAGGAGCCTTGCTAGGGGATGCTTTCCTGCACTTGCTTCCTGAAGCTCTGGAAAAATCAGAAGTTACTGTATTGTCCACCTACATAATACTGGGCATAATTTTGTTTTTCGGCATTGAGAAATTTATACAGTGGAGGCACTGCCATCATTCCCATTCTGACGAAATAAAGAAGCACGGCCATACCCACAGGCTTGCCTATATTAATCTTATAGGGGATGCAGCACACAACTTCATAGACGGCCTGATAATAGCAGGAAGCTATTTGATTAGCATTCCCATTGGCTTGACAACAACACTGGCTGTTGCTCTTCACGAAATTCCCCAGGAGATCGGGGACTTCGCAGTCTTGCTCCACAGCGGCCTGAAGGCAAAAAAGGCCCTCGCCTACAACCTATTGTCAGCTTCTTTAGCAATTATCGGGGCAATAGTCGCCTTATTTCTCAGCAGATATATAAACAGCCTTAATGTAATCCTTTCAGGAATCACAATAGGCGCGTTCATTTACATAGCAAACTCCGACTTAATTCCGGAACTAACAAAAGAGACCAATACAGAAAGATCATTCTTCCAGTTATTGTCTTTTTTAGGCGGAATTTTAGTTATGGTCATTCTTCTTTAAAGAAAGCCTTCGATGGGATTCGCACCCATGACCTTTCGCTCTCTTTTTTGCCTAAGCTTTTCCTGAAAGCTTGAATACAAGGCGAATGCTCTACTGGCTGAGCTACGAAGGCCTAATCATCTTTCTCAGAGCTCGGTTTAAATAAGTTTTTATTAGCACAATTTTTGCAAAAAGAAAGGTTTATATAATACTTAATATTATCTTTTAAGAAAAAGAGGTATTAACATGTTTCTAGTAAACAAAAAACTGAATTTATTCTATTTAATCAATGAAGATATATTTAAAAATAATAAAATAATATTAAATAATATTTATGCTTCTTGGGGGGAATATGCAGAGGGGTCAAACGCTTAATGCCAAGGGAACAATTCATCAGGACTGTAAGGAAAAATGGCGCGAGCCTGGCTGTTAACCTTCCTAAAGAAATTGTTGAGCTGTTGAACATAAAAAATGGCGACATGCTCAGGATAGAAGTGGAGAAGATCGAAAAAAGGGGTGACAAGAAGTGAAACCATTAACTGTGATATTCCTTATCATTTTGCTGCCAGTCTTGGTTGGCGCTGCCCAGACATTTGACGCAGCCATGAAGGCATGTGTTGTAAGCCCTGGCAAGGATCTAAACATTGTCTTCCAGAATAATCCATCAATAATAAACTGGGCAGGCACTGCAATAGTCCAGCCATCTTCAACAGTTGAAGACTACGCCAACAGGCTGAACATCTTGGGCAACGAAATATCAAGCAACTGCCCAAGCCAGCCATACGCACCTGGCCATCCATGCTCTGTTTATGCATCATCGCCAACAAGTTTAAGAGTGACTTATGAGCAGATCATGGCTTACATTGCAAACATGCCAAGCTATGGCTGCATACCAGCACAGCAAGCTGCCAGTAATGACCAAGATAATGACGGCCTGACAGACTCTGAAGAATCCTCGCTTGGCACAAATCCAAACCTTGCAGACTCTGACTTTGATGGCTACTCTGATTACATTGAAGTAAAGGCAGGGACAGATCCTAAAGACTACAATTCAACACCAGCAGGTACGCTGATAGCCCCGCAGTGTGCATATGACAAGACAGCAGCTGCAATAACAGACGCCCCGAGCGAAACTTACATTGTTAGTGAATTAACAAAAACAGCGCAGTACAGGGAAGAAGTAGGCTACGGAATTTTCATTGACACCTTGGCAAGAATACAGCTGCAGATAAGAGGATCAGCCTGCAGCGCAAACACCTTCTCCCAGTATCACCCATGTAATGTCAACCCAGGCGGCCTGAGCCAGCTTGATCTTGAAATCGGCTTGCTAATCAATTCACTGAGGTCAGGCTGCGCTTCGCCTGAAGGGCCTGAAGAGAAGGCTGAAAGCCAGATAATAGGAGATGAACTAAATCTCAAGTGCTACAGTCATAACAGCATCGGTAACCTTGACTACACAGTAGACTGCTCAAAAATAAGCAAGGACAGGCTTGTTGAGGATTTGAAGGCAGATGGACTATCAAATGACGAGATAAACAGCGTGATAAAAAGTCTGGTAGATTCATCAAAGAATTTGGTCACAGGATCATTTGCCCGCAATATTGGGGGAAACGACAGGTTTGCCCCGCTAATACTTATTATTTTCATAATAGCAATAGCCGGCCTGAAAATAATGTTTGACAGGCTGCTAACCAGAAAGAAAAGCAAGGATGCATCAATGAAAAAAAGGTCAAAGAGAAAAACAAAAAGGAGAAAGAAAAGATGAATAAGACCTATGCTTTGTTCATGATGCTTCTTATAGTGCTTTCC
>CAYIQA010000034.1:0-5289 GCA_964365475.1 Candidatus Woesearchaeota archaeon
TCGTCTTTCTTTGCAGTAAGTCCGCTGAAAAGCTTGTGATTCTTAGGAAACTGGCCTTTGTCATCTATCAAATTGAAAGGCCTGATTCCGTTCTTGACACCAACTTCATAGTCTTCATCGCCGCATCCAGGAGCAGTGTGAACTAAGCCAGTGCCCTCTTCTAAATGGACATATTCATCTGATAACAAAACCGTGAAAAGTTTCTGGGTTTTTCTTGCTTCTTTCAGTTCGTCGAAAACATCTGCAAAAACAGGAATGTATTCCCTGCCTTCAAGCTCTTTTCCCCTGAAAGTTTTCATTATTTTGAAATCCTTTTCAAACTTCTTTCCTATTACTTTCTCAGCTAAATCCCTGGCAACTATCCAGAATTCACTGCCAACCTTGCATTTTGCATACTCAAAATCAGGATGAACCATAACTGCCAGGTTAAAGGGGATTGTCCAAGGCGTTGTAGTATAAACAAGAAGATATTCGTTGTCTGTTCCTTTGAGCTTCAGCTTTACATAAACTCCCTGGTCAGAAATATCTTCGTACTCAAGCTCATGCTTGGCCAATGCTGTGGCGCAGGATGAGCACCACGTCATTGAACGCTCTCCTTCATACAGTCTTTTGTTTTCATGAGCTTTTTTTACAAGCCACCATTCACCTTCTATAAACTCCTTGGTTATAGACTGGTAAGCATTGTCAAAATCCAGCCATACCCCGAGATTTTTGAACTCCTTGTTCATAAAATGAAGGTTGTCAACTGCAAACTTCCTGCATTCCTCAATGAATTTAGAAACACCAAACTTGTGAATATCCTCTTTTGTCGGCAGGTTGAACTTGGCCTGGACCTTATGCTCGACTGGAAGACCATGCATATCATAACCTGCCCTGTCCCAGACATCAAGGTTGCTCATTCTTTTGAAGCGAACCATCATATCCTTCAACACTTTATTCCATGCAGTACCTATATGGACATGCCCAGAAGTATAAGGCGGGCCGTCAAGGAAATAAAAGCAGGGCTTGCCTTTGTTTTTCGCTTTAGCCTTCTTGTAAATATTGTGATTATCCCAGAATTCCATTACTTCTTTTTCAACTTCCTTAAAGTTGTACATGCAACTGATGAGCTTTTCGTGGTTTTAAATAGTTTTTTATGCCCTTATAGAGCTGAAATTCCAAAAGTTTAAATACCCCGGTTTTAACAGCTGAATTACTTTAAGTTTAGGGGGAAGCTAATTCTCTTTGATCTTGAAGACATGTGAAATAAATTAGATAGGAGTGAGATAGGTAAAATGTACAGACAAAGATTTGGACACGATAGGGAGTATGGCGGAGAAAGAAGTTTCGCCCCAGTTAAGGTCGGCCAGGAACTTGATGTAAAAATCGAGGCTGTTGGCGAGAAAGGTGACGGAGTAGCAAAGGTAAAAGGATTTGTTATCTTTATACCCAATGTGAAGCAGGGAGACGAAGTCAGAATAAAAGTGAACAGAGTTCTGAAGAAAGTCGGCTTCGGAGAGGTTATAGGCGCAGCAACTGGAGAGGCTTCATCTGAATCACCTGAAGTATCTGAGGAGAGTTCTGAAGGGACTGAAGAAAGCTCTGAAGGCGCTTCTGAGGCAAGCGAAGGCTCTTACGAGGGATCTGACAGCGGCAGCGAAGAAAAATCTCAAGATTCTGAGAATTTCTAATCAAGGATATTCATCAGATTCTTTTTCTTTTTTTATGTTTTTATCACAAGAAAGCTTATAAAGTAGAAACTACTATTTTGATTCCTATGGGGGGAGAGGCTGTCCAGAACATTTGGGTGGAGTTTTATAGACCAAAAGAATTTAATGAAGTTAAAGGCCAGAGCGAGATAATAAAAAGACTGGAAGCCTTTGTTAAACAGAGAAATATTCCGCACATGCTCTTTGCAGGCCCTGCTGGCGTTGGAAAAACAACTTCTGCATTGATAATAGCAAGGAAACTTTACGGTGAGAATTGGCACCAGAATTTTCTGGAGCTTAACGCGAGTGATAGCAGAGGAATAGACACTGTTAGAACTACAATAAAAGACTTCTGCAGAACAAAGGCGATGGGAACAGACATACCAAAGCTACTTTTTCTTGATGAAGCAGATGCGCTGACAAAGGAAGCTCAGCATTCCCTTAGAAGAATGATGGAAACATATTCAAACACATCAAGATTTATCCTGAGCTGCAACTATTCAAGCAAGATAATTGATCCAATTCAGTCAAGGTGCTCTGTCTTCAGATTCAGGCCCCTAGAAAAGGACAATATCAAGGAGATAATAAAAAACATTGCGAAGCATGAGAAGATAAAGGTAGATGACGATGCAGTTGATGCTATTTACGAGCTAAGCGAGGGTGATGCAAGAAAGGCAGAAAACATACTCCAGAGCTGCTCATCTGTTTCTGAAAACATAACAAAGAAGATTATTTTCAGCACTGTCAGCGCGGCAGAGCCAAAAGAGGTAATTGAAATACTTGAGCTTGCCCTTAAGAAAGAATTTTTGAAGGCAAGAGAGAAACTTAGCGATGTGATGATAAAACATGGATTGTCGGGACTTGACATAATAAAGCAGATCCAGAAGGAAGTCTGGAAGCTTAATATAAAGAATGAAAATAAAGTAAGACTGATTGAGAAATGCGGCGAGACAGAATTCAGGATGGTTGAAGGCAGCGACGAATTCTTGCAGTTGGAAGCGCTTCTGGCTGCATTTACAGTTGCAGAAAGGTAAAAATGCCAAGAGATGTCAAAATTTACACGACAATTGGATGCATGGCATGCGAGACAACAGTAAAATGGTTCAAAAAACGCGGGATTCCATTCAGGGAGATAGTTGTTTATCCAAATACAGAAGACGAATTATTTTTGCTGAAAAACGTCAAGCACAGATTTGTGCCTGTAGTTGTTGTTGACGGCAAAATACTTGACGGGACAAAGATGTGGTTTGAAGCGCTTGAAAAGGAGTTTTTGAAAAAATGAGCTTCACAGAAAAGTACAGGCCAGGAAGCTTGAATGAGATTGAAGGCCAGGAAAGCGCAGTCAACCAGATTAGCAGGCTTGTAAAGGAAAGAAGGCCAATTTTGATTTATGGACCTACTGGCACAGGGAAAACAGCAGCTGCAATCGCTTTGGCTAATGGACTTGGTTTTGATGTCATTGAGGTTAATGCAAGCGACACAAGAAACAAGGATGCCATAAAGGAGATTGTTGGAAATGCTGCAAAGCAGCAGAGCTTATTTTCAAGCGGAAAGCTGATTCTTGTTGACGAGCTTGATGGAATTGAGGGAAGAGAAGACAGAGGCGGACTGACAGAGCTTGCCTCTATTTTAGATGAAAAACAAAAACACCCAATAATATTTATAGCAAACGACCCGTGGGACTCGAAATTCTCTACATTGAGAAAGAAGTGCACAATGGTCGAGTTTCATCATCTTAATTATCTTAGCATAACTTCCATTCTCAAGAAGATTGCACACAGAGAAAACATTGATGCTGAAGTTGAGACACTTCAGGACATTGCGAGAAGATCTGCTGGGGATGCAAGGGCTGCAATTAATGACATGGAAAGCCTGAGCATGGGGAAAAAAGGGATAAAAAAAGAAGATATAGAGATTATAGGAACTAGAGAGAAAGAAGAAAGCATATTCCAGGCCTTAAGACTTGTTTTCAAATCAAAGGATCCAAATGAAGTTCTCGGGGCGTTTAACCAGGTTGACATGGACATGGATGAAATAATCTTCTGGCTTGATGAAAATATGCCCCTTGAGTACAGAGGAGAAGACTTGGCCAAGGGATATGAAGCATTAAGCAAGGCAGATGTCTTCAAGGGCAGAATAAGAAGATGGCAATACTGGAGATTTCTGGTTTATATAAGCAATTTAATCACTGCTGGGGTTGCACTAGCAAAGAAAGAGAAAAGTCCTGGTTTTGTTGGGTACAAGAGAACTTCAAGAATACTAAAAATGTGGATGGCAAAGCAGAAGAATCAAAAGAGAAAGGCCATAGCAGAAAAAATAGGGAAAAATATCCACTGCTCAAAAAACAAAACTGTAAGGGATGTTCTGCCTTTTGTCAAGGAAATTTATAAAAACAAAGTTAAGCTTGACTTTGAGCTTGATGAAGATGAAATTGAGTGGCTGAGAAATAAATAAGCTTATAAATAGTTCTTCTTAAGATTGCAAGAATGAAAATAAACGAGCTTAAAGCAAGAATGGGCAAGATTGATGTTGAAGGTGAAGTTACAGAAAAGGGGGAAGTCAGAGAATTTAACAAAAACGGAAATTCTGGACGGGTATGCAATGCCAAACTGCAGGATGATTCTGGATCAATACAGCTCACATTATGGAATGATGAAATTGACAAGGTAAATGTCGGCAGCAAAGTAAAAATTACTAACGGATATGTCAGTGAATTCCAGGGTGAGATGCAGCTAACTGCTGGAAGGTTTGGTAAATTAGAAATTTTAAATTAAAATCTCATGCCCCTTAGTCTTTTAGTTCTCTCAGCAGTTGAAGGATGCGTCGAGAAAAGCTTAACAATTCCATGCACTGAAAATGGGTTTGATATGAAGAGGTGAGCTGACGTAGGCGAGCCGAACATCATGGGATGCGCCCTGTTATGTTTTTCAAGCTTTAACAGAGCAGAAGCCAGCCCTTCGCCATCTTTCAGAAGTCTGGCGCCGCTTTCATCAGCATGATATTCCCTTGTTCTTGAAATTGCCAGTTGAATTACTAAAGCAGCTATTGGTGCCAAGATCGCAAGCGCCAGCAAACCAAGAATGTTTGACCCGCCTTCCCTGTCCCTTCCGCCCATCCCGCCAAAAAGGGCTGCATATCTGGCCATCATGGCTGCATAAGAAATAACACCTGCTATTGTGGCTGCGATTGTGGCGATCAGAATATCTCTATTTTTTACATGAGAAACTTCGTGAGCTAAAACTCCTTCTAATTCTTTTTCATTTAAAACTCTTAAAATGCCCTCTGTGCACGCAACAACTGCGTTTTTAGGGTTTCTTCCAGAAGCAAAAGCATTCAAATTATCGCTAGGTATTATGTAAACCTTAGGTTTAGGAATCCCAGCTTTCCTGGAGACATTTTCCACAATTGAGTGCAGTTTTCCATATTCCTTTCTGCTGGCTTCTTTAGCCCTGTATATGGCAAGAACAATCTTGTGTGAAAAGAAATAGGAAACCAGGTTCATTCCCAGAACAAGTATTAATGCTATTGTCAGGCCTGTCTGGCCGAAAAAAGTGCCTATCCAGAGCATTATGGCTGTTAGGATGCCGAGCAGCAATACTGT
>CAYIQA010000035.1:0-5132 GCA_964365475.1 Candidatus Woesearchaeota archaeon
AGCTGAAATCAAACTTGGCTCTTACATCCCTCTCAGTTACAGCTGACTTTTCTGTTTCTTCAGCGCCGCCCCCTGCAACAGAATCATCAAGATCATCAATTTCCTCAGCAGGTTTCTCAGTTTCACTAACAGCCCCATTAGATTGAATATCCTCCCCGGCCAAAGTCGGATTATAAGTGCATCCGGCTATAAGTAAAAACAGCAAAATTAAGTGCCTCATGAAACAACTACAATAATCAGGAAACTATAAATCTTTCGGCTTTATTCTATAGCCTTTCTCAGCATCTTCTATCACATACCCAAGCTTCTCAATCTGGTTTCTTAACTCGTCCGCTTTCTTCCAATCCTTTCCTTTCCTTGCTTTTTCCCTTTCCTTGGCTAGTTCACTAACGCTTTTAGGTATTTTAACCACACCAACAGTCAGAATATTAAATATTTTATTCGCAGCCAGCATGAACTCATAAGATTTTTTTCCGCCGCCAACTTTATTCACTTCCCTTATAAAATCAAATATTATAGAAAAAGCCTTCGGCGTATCAAGATCATCATTCATAGCTTCGATAAATTTCTTTCTTGTTTCATTGATAAATTCTAAATTGTCTTTTTGCTTACTTTTTTTCAAATTGCTAACAAAATCATTAATTCTTGCCAAAGAGCTTTTACTCTGCTCTAGACTTTCAAGTGAAAAATCAATAGGTGTTCTGTAATGATTAGACGCAAAAAAGTATCTTATAACCCTCCCATCATATTTTTCAAGCGCATCTCTGATAGTAATATAATTTTTAAGCGATTTCGACATTTTTTTATTGTCTATATTAAGAAAAGCAGTGTGGAGCCAATATTTCACAAGGGGTTTCTTCCCAGAAATAGATTCCATCTGGGCAATCTCAGCTTCATGATGCGGGAATATCAGGTCAACAGCACCACCATGAATGTCATACTGCGGACCAAATTCTTTTTCAGTTATTGCTGTATCCTCAATATGCCACCCAGGCCTGCCATCTCCCAAATCAAATTTCCATGACGGCTCGCCAGGCTTGGAAAATTTCCACAGGCAAAAATCTCCCTTGTTTCTCTTCTGAGAATTTTTATCTATCCTTGAAACAGCATCCTCAGCATCTTCATACTTCCTTTTAGCCAGTTTCCCGTAATCAGAAAAAGTACTAAGATCAAAATAATAACCGTCAGATATTTTGTAAGCACAATTATTATTAATTAATTTCTTAACCTGGCTTTGTATTTTTTTAATGTAATCGGTTGCTCTCGCATATTTATTAACACTATCAACTCCGAGTTTTTCCATGTCTTCCATATATCTCTTTTCATATTCCTTCGATAATTTCAGTGGATCCTTATTCTCTTCTTGTGCTTTTTGTATTATCTTATCGTCAATATTGGTTATATTCTGCAAGTAAAAAACATTGTATCGAAGCCATCTCAAATATTTCACAATGATATCAAACTGCACATAAGTCTTTGCATGGCCTATATGTGCATAATCATATGTAGTTAGACCACAGACAAAAAAATTAACATTCTTCCCTTTTAAAGGCTTGAACTCCTCTTTTTTTCTAGTCAAAGTATTGAATAACTTCAGCATCATAATCCCAGATTGTTTATTATCTTCTCTTTATTAAATTCTTCTAAATCTTCATACCGCTGCCCTTTGCCTATGAATATTATTGGCTTTTTGGTTACATAACTGACAGAAAGCATTGCCCCGCCCTTCTCGTCAACATCCACTTTCGTTAATATTATAGCATCAAGCCCGACAGCCTCATCAAATTGCTGGCTTTGTATAACTGCATCATTTCCGACCAGAGCCTCGCCAACAAATATTTTCATGTCCGGCTTTGCAACCCTGACAATCTTCTCCATCTCCCTCATCAGATTCTCGTTTGAATGCTGCCTTCCTGCTGTATCAATTAATACTACATCGGTGTTACTAGCATTAGCTGCCTTAATCCCATCAAAGCATACAGCAGCAGGATCAGAACCATAGTCGTGCTTTACTACTCTAACACCAAGCTTCTTTCCATGCTCCTCAATCTGCTCAATACTAGCAGCCCTCCATGTGTCAGCAGCCACCATCAGGCAGCTTATCTTATTCTTCTGCAGATAATTAGCAAGTCTTGCAATTGTTGTTGTTTTGCCAGAGCCATTAACACCTAAAAAGGCTATCACAAAAGGCTTTTCCTTCTTTTCTTTTATTTTTTTCACCAAATCAATTCTTTCAAAAGTCAAGATTTCATTAATGCTCTCCCTTAAACTCCCCTCGATAGTCTCCTCAACCTTGTTCCTCTGTATTGGCTTGTTAACCAGCTTGCTTCTCAAGTCCTCTTTTATCTTTCCAACAACCTCATAAGCTACATTATTCTCAAGAAGAGCAAACTCCAAATCAAAGAAAAGCTCGTCAAATCTGTTATTGTCAATCTTTTTCGTAACAATTTTCTCTTTTATAGTTTCAAAAATACCTTTTTTCTCCTTCTCTCCCTCAACCTTTTCTTCTTCCTTCTCATCTGCTTTTTCATCCCTTGCAAACAGTCTCTTAAAGAAGCCAAGCTTTTCCTTCTTTTCCTCAGGTTTTTTCTCCTCAGTTTTGACTTCCTCTGCTTTCTCCTCTTTAGCCTCTTCAAAATCCTCCCTTAATATTGGAGGCACTTCCAGGCCAGTCTTAATCACGATTCTCTGCTTCTTCTCAGGCTGCGGTTTTTTTTCTTCAGCAACCTCAATATCTTTATCTTCTTCAACCCTCCTGGTTATGCTTTCCACAGCCTTCTTTATTTTCTCTTTCAAAAACTTGAACATGAATAAAAAGCCTAAAACAGAATTTATAAAGCTTAGCCTAACTTTCAGAAAACAATGACTTTACAACATGTGTGGCATACTGCCCCTTGCCAAGGTCAAACTCCAAGATGCACTTAAACTTGCCTTTGTTAACCTCATCTTCATCCCATTTCCAACTAAGATTACTCAACTCAACAAACACTTTTCTAGTTCCGCCCTCGCTTGAAAGTTCAGGAATTTTCTTCATAAGAAAATCTTCTTTTGAGATCCCTTCTTCTTTCATAAGCCTACAATAAGCATCCTTTATTTCCCCGCCAAACTCAGTTAAAAAACCAAGAACTGGAATCTGTTCATATTCATTCACAAGTTTTCTAGCAACCCCATTCCACAAATGGCTCTGGTAGGAACTGATGATAAATCTCAGAACTCTTCTGTTTATCCTTCTTATAGCTCCGATGTAATCATTATTTTCTACCTTAAGGTTAAACCCGTCACAAAATGTTTTATAATCACCTTTAATCAGCGCCCTCCCTAGCCCGATATTCTCGCCTTTCTTTCCAAACCTCTGATAGTCATAAAGATTTAAAATTTTGCCCTGCTTGATTTCTTTCCTTTCATCAAAATCCCTCGCAACTATCCTGAAATGATTTCCTTTGTGGTCGCCTAAAAGAATTCTGTCCTTGAGATAGCCGAGAAAATTAAGCCCCACATCTTTAATTTTCACCTTTTCAATCTGCTCCCTGCTTATTCTGTAAACGCTGACATACTGCTCTGTAACTGCCCTCTTGTCTTTCATCCCGGCAATGCCGAAGGCTTTTACTGGAGCCTTCAAACAGTTGGCTATTGCAAAAATTGCTGCAAGAGTTCCCCACCCATTCTTCCTGAGAGAAAAGCAGCTATAATCACCGCTGCTGACAAAGTTTGAATCCATCAGCTCTTTTACATAAAAATCCTCTGGCAGCTGCTTGAGTTTCACAATTTTAACACCAACAATAAAGTTTAATAATGCTTCCCTCTACAGAATTGCGGGGGTAAAATGGCATCAACTCTAACTTATGAGGCTCTTTATGAAATTCTGAGGAAAGAAAAGATAAGCCCCGAGCTTCAGCCACTGAACAAGGATTTTTTTGCTAACCTGGTTGCCTACCTCGGGGAAAAGGCAGCGCTTGCATCATCCCAAAGCAGTGTCCAGGAGTCACACAAGTCATCAACGCAGTTTAGCAATATAAAAAAGATGGTGAAAGAAATCTACGAGAGAAGGGAAAACAAAATATTCCAGCTTGCATTGTTCGCATCAAGAACAAGAGAAAAACCAGACCTTTCCCCTTTGCTCCCGGAAGAAAAAGAACTTTACAAAAAGTTCCAAGACACTTTAGACAGTTTCAGAAAAAATATCCTTAACAACATACTTGAATGCAAAGATCCGGCATTGGAGGAAGCAAAACCTTTAAAAACAGACCTTGGGAAATCTAATGACGCGAGAACAATCAGGATGCTTCATGCAATTCCAAAATTTGTTGGTGATGACATGCAGATATACGGCCCGTTCGAGCCTGAGGATGTTGCATGCCTGCCTTTGAGGGTCGCTGATATTTTAATTCAAAAGAGAAGAGCTGAATTGATATGAAAATGAGAAAAACAACAAACAGGTACTGCAGGAAATGCAATAAGCACACACTTCACAATATTTCAATTTCAAAAAAAAGAGAGCGTTCATCCCTCGCCAGAGGATCTATCCAGAGGGCAAGAAAGCGCGGGCTTGGAAGGGGCTTCGGCAACCTGGGAAGATGGGGCTCAAAGCCGCCAATCTCAAGGTGGAAGATGGCAGGCGCAAAGTCATCAAAGAAAACAGATCTGCGTTTCAAGTGCACAGTATGCAAGAAAACATCCGTCCAGAAAGCTGGCTTTAGAACAAAAAAACTGGAGTTCAAGCAGACAGAATAAAAATGGAAAATTTAATCAAGGAACCAACATCAAGATTTGTAAAGCTCCGCTGCCAGAAGTGCAAGAACGAACAGATAATATTCGGAAAGCCTTCAACAATAGTCAACTGCCTGGTCTGCGGAAAGCCGCTGGCAGAGCCGACAGGCGGAAAAGGCAAGATAAAGGCAAGAATTCTTGAAGTTCTTGAGTGATTAAGAACAAAGCATTTATAAACTTGGCACAAAAAAACTAATTTTATGCCGGAAAAGAAAGAAGGATATCCTGAAAAAAGTGAGATTGTGCTCTGCACAGTTGCAAGAATCACTGCAAATTCTGTCTTCGTAACTCTAGATGAATACAACAATCTTGAAGGACTAATTCACATTTCTGAGATAGCTCCTGGAAGAATAAGAAACATCCTC
>CAYIQA010000036.1:0-5102 GCA_964365475.1 Candidatus Woesearchaeota archaeon
GATTATTGTCCGCATCAATCTTCTGATAATTGTGATTGCAAAAAACCAAAGACCGCTAAATTGGAAAGAATAATAGAAGAAAATGATATAGATGTTTCCGAAAGCTTTTTAGTTGGTGACAGGGGGGATGATATTAAAGCCGGGAGGGATGTTGGTTTAAAAAACGTATTGGTTATGACTGGTGATGGTAGGAAATATAAATCTAATATAAAACCAGATATAACATCTGAAGATGTAAATCATTTTGTGGATATAATTTTATCAAAAGGCTGGGAATGTAGGGTTGGGGTAATTTGAAATGGCAGAGCAGCGAACGCGCGGATATTGCCTGAACTCTCAGCAGATAAGACAGAGAATTCAAGAAGGGGAAATAGTGACTCCTGGCAAGCCAGAAGAATATGAACGCAGGATACAGGCAACTTCTCTTGATCTAATTTGCTCTGATGAGGTGTTTTTTATTGATTCAGAGGCAGCCGGTATAATTCATCCTGTTGGGGACGAACAGGTTTACAGGACCTTGTTAAGGACATTGCCTCCGAGCCAGAGGAAAAGAATTGACACAAGCAGCGGCTATGAAGTTAGGGTTGGCTTTTGGTATGCTATAAAACTTCTGGACAGGTTATCCCTTAGAGAAGGAGAACGATTAAAATTCTCCCAGAAAAGCACCTTTGCCAGGGAGTTTTTAGAGGCCAGGCTGATGATTGATTACAGCCCTTGTTTCAATGAAGCAGTACATGAATACTCTGGAGGAAAACTCATGGATGTGTGGCTTTATGTAAGACCAGAAAACTTTAATTTAATTCTTCATGCTGGGGAATCACTTGGCCAGGTTACTTTCTTCAGTGGCGATGCCAGACTATCAGCAGCAGAGATAAGGAAATTGTACAAGAAAATCCCTGTTTTGTATCTTGAAGATGAAGCTTATCAAAGCAAAGGTCCTGATGATGAAAGGCTGCTTGTAGCGCCGCATATTATTGGTGAGAATGGTTTGTTAATGCACGCTGATGCAAGAGGAAGAGCAAACAGCGGGGTTGTTGCACTGAGAGCAAAAAGCAATCCAAATCCAATAGACTGCTCCAAAACCGGTTATAATGTTGATGATTATTTTGATCCAATAGTTGCTGAGGATCTGCCAAGACTGAGAATAAGGTCAAGAGTAGACAAAGTTCTTATGAGATCAAAGGAGGTTGTGAAGATTCCTGCTGATGTCTGTGCAGAGCTTGAAACCCATCCCGATAAGGGTATGCTGGGGAGAAGGGTATGCTGGGGAGGTTTGACAGGGCGTTTAAGATTGGATCCGGGTTTGATGGCCACATAATATTTGAAGTCAGCTCCAATGAGATGGAGAATAGGGATAAGGTGCTTGGAGATGGTGCACCACTTACAGAACTGAAGCTTTTCAGAACTTCTGAAACACCTGACAAAGCTTATGGTGACAATAAATCAGGGTCAAATTATCAGAAACAAAGGGGTTTGAAAGTTCCCAAGCACTTTGCAGAGCCGGACTGGAGAGAATTGAAGAGGGACTACAGCAGGCTTGCCAGGCGGGTTCTAGTTCAAGATGCCAGATTATTGAGAGTTCATAGAACCGCTGATGAGGGTTTTGAATTACTAGGAACTGAAGATGTTAATGCTTTATTAAAAACTGTAGGGGATGGATTCTTTCATAATCGCTTTGACTGCGAGAGAGATGAAGAGGTTCTTCAAGTTATACCGCATGTATTAATTTATGGCCCGAATAGAACTATCTTTGTGTACAAGCGCGCCGATAGGATAGAGGATTATGGCGATAAAAGATTGTTTGGCAAGCATTCTGTCGGTGTTGGCGGGCATATAAGCCCGGAAGATGGTCCGAATTGGCTTCACAATAGCCATATGAGGGAGGTTGGTGAGGAGGTTATAATTGATGGAGAGCTATTGCAGCTTAAGGTTGTCGGGACAATGTTCTCAAGAGAAGATGCTGTCAGCAGGGTTCATTTTGGTGTCATCTATAAAATGCAGGTCAGCGGTTCTGTCAGACCAAACATGAAAGAGAGATCAATAGAGTCTGGAGGAATGGTTTCTATTGATAGCCTGATTAGAGACGAGACAGTTCCGCAGAGATTTGAAGCATGGAGCAGATTGTTGATTCCACATTTAGAAACAATTTTATCTGCTTGATTATTCTATCTTGTGCTGCCTTAAGATAGTTCCTGCTTTCTGCAAAAGTGCAAATGTCAGGTCATTCAAAGGATAATCCAGATTGTAAATAACTTCCTTTATCCCTGAATTTATTATCATCTTTGCGCACATAAGGCATGGGGCAAATGTCGTGTATAAAGTTGAGTCCTTTAATGAAATTCCATGATAAGACGCCTGGACTATTGCGTTTTCTTCTCCATGCGAGCACACACACTCGTCTAGCTTTGCGCCGCCCTGGGCGAAACTGTTGCAGCGCGCGCATCCGCCCTCATTGCAGTTCTTCACACCCCTGGGAGTTCCATTATAACCAGTGGAGATAATTCTGCGGTCTTTGACTATAATTGCTGCCACATGCCTTTTCATGCAGTTGCTTCTTATGGAAACGCTTTTTGCTATTTTCATGAAGTATTCATCCCAGCTCGGCCTCTTTGTAGAGGCTATTTTCAAAACGTCTTCAAGCATAATGTCAACTTTTTTGTAGAGATCTTCAAGACTTAAGTCATTAATAAGATGCAAGTCAGCCATACTTATGCACTGCCTTATCTGCTGCGCGTTCGGGTCCGGGCTGTTAAGCTCCTGCTGCTCATATTTAACAAAGTCTTCAAAGGTTTTGGGATCGTTTTCCCTTTTTCTCTTTGCCAGGCGGTCAAACCTTATTTTAGAAGGGGCATCCACATTAACCAAAACAAAGTTCCCGTGTTTTTTCAAGGCCTTAACTTCCTCTGGATTTCTTATGCTGCTTATTACATAATTTTTGTCAGACTGCGTCATCTTAATAGCCATTTCTCCAAGAACACCAGGACCATGTTTTGCTCTCAGCTCGTTGCCGAGCGCAATTAGGTTGTCTCTTATTATCTCCTTTCCCTGCTTTTTCAGCTCTTCTCTGAGAAAGTCTGAAAGAGAATAATGATAAAAGCTTTTGTCAGTTAAATACTGGCCTACAGTATCTTTGCCTGCGCAGTAAGTTCCAGTTAGTCCCAAGATAATATTCATAAGTCCCCCAAGTTTTTGCCTTTTGCTCCTTTTAAATTCTTTATTGTCTTTTAGTATAATGTTTAATTTTAATATTCAATGCCCTTTCTTGCCAGGATTCCCTTGTCATACGGGTGCTTTACCCTTTTTATTTCAGAGACCAAGTCAGCAACATCAATAATTTCCTTGGGCGCGTCCCTTCCAGTCAAGATAAGCTCGACATTTTCAGGCTTGTTTTTTATCAGTTCAAGAACATCCTTAACATCAAGAAGCCCTTTTGACATGACGCAGTTGATCTCGTCAAGAATAACAATGTTATACCTGCCGGAGCTGACAATTTTTTTTGCGTGTTCAAAACCCTGCCTTGCAGCCTCCCTTTCCTCTTCATCTGGCGGGAATCTGTAGACTTCGTCTTCCCTCAGCACATTTTTTGTTTTCTTTTCCTTTGTGAGCTCGAATATTTTCAGCTGTTTTTCCTTTATTGCTTCGACGCCAAACTGGGCTATTGTGATGTTAGGAATATAGCGCTGGACTGAAAATAATTCCCCAGTATCCCCGGACTTGAGAAACTGAATCATGTAAACATGAAGGTTGTGGCCTACTGCCCTCAATGCCAAGCCGAGAGAAGAAGTTGTCTTGCCCTTTCCAGTTCCGGTGTAAACCTCTACCAAGCCCTTCAGCATTTTAAAAAACAAGGAAGAGAACTTTATAAAACTATTTGCAGAGTCCCCAGCCGCATGATGTGCATGACAAGCAGCCCTCTTTGTTTACCAAATAGCTCTTGCACTCGGGGCATTCCTTTAAACCATCTTCAGAGCTCTGGAATGGAGATGAGCCAGTTGCAGCTATGAGCTGGGATCTCTCTGACAGTTCTCCATTGTTTTTCTTTTTTGGAACTACAAGAACCTGGTCCTGGATGCTTGAATCCCTGAAGACAGTCACATCCTTGCAGCCAAGCTCGTAAGCCAGCAAGTAGCATTTTTTCATGTACTCAACTGTTGCGTTTGCAGGGAAATTACATGTTTTGCTTATTGAAGAGTCAACCCACTTTTGGAAGGTTGCCAGTGCCCTTATGTGATCCTCTGGTACTGTGTCCATTGCTGTTACAAAAATCTCCTTGAGGTCCTTTGGAACCCATGGGATGTCACTAACCCTGCCGCCATGTTTGCAGATGTCAGCCATAAGCTTTTCATCGTAAAGCCCTTCTTGTTTCATTACCTTCTCAAATACGTGATTGGTGTAGTAGAAGCTTCCAACCTTGACATTTTTTTCAAACACAAGGCTGTATACTGGTTCTATTCCTGAAGAGCATCCTGCTATCATTGATATGCTTCCTGTCGGGGCAATTATTGTTGTATAGCCGTTTCTTATTCCGTATTTCTTTATGTCCTCGCTTATCTTGCCCCAGTCAAAGTCCCAGCTTTTCTTGTCATCAGCACCGGCGAATGGAAGTTTTCCATCCTTGTAAAAACTTTTGTCAAAGTAGGGAAGCTTGCCTCTTGTCTTTGCAAGCTCAATTGACTCGACTTTTGAATAATAATTAATAAACTGCATTAATTTGCCCATGAATTTTCTTCCCTCGTCGGAATTGTACGGAAGCCTTAGCTCGTACATAGCATCTCCTAGGCCCATTACTCCGAGGCCTATCTTCCTTGTTGCTAATGTCATTTCCTCTATTTGAGGCAGCGGATGCTTGCTGACGTCGATAATATTGTCAAGGAATCTTGTTGCCAGTTTAACATTTTCCTTAAGAGCTTCCCAGTCATAGGCTGAGTTGCCGTCATCATCTTCTTTTAAGAATGACCAGACATTAATGCTACCAAGGTTGCAGCTTTCGTTCGGATAAAGCAAAACTTCTCCGCACGGGTTAGTAGTAACAATTGGACCCAAGTAATCCCAAAACGGATTATATTTGTTAACGTAATCAAAGAAAATAACTCCCGGCTCTG
>CAYIQA010000037.1:0-5018 GCA_964365475.1 Candidatus Woesearchaeota archaeon
TTTAATTCACAACATTTATAAATCTTCACTATTGTGAACTATCTATGCTTAAACACGCCCTGCAGCCCCAGGAAGTGGAGGTTTTCTATATAATACCAGCTATTAGGAGCTCTTTTGCAAGGCATTTAAAAGAGGCTGGAAAGAGCCAGAAGGAGGTAGCTTCCCTGCTTGGAATCAGGGAGTCAACAGTCAGCCAGTATGTCCATGCAAAAAGAGCCAATCATATTATTTTTGAGAAGAAGATAGAGGATGAAGTGAGAAAATCTGTTTCAAGAATGAGCAATAATACTGACGTTATCAGAGAAATTCAATATCTGCTTAATGTAATAAAAAGAACTAAAACAATATGCGACATTCACTTTCAGGTTACGAAGGAACTTCCCAAGGGATGCGAGGCATGCTTTGAGGCTGATAGGATGTTAAGGGCGGGGGCATGAGCAGCAATTTCAAGCCGGGAGATAAGGTAAAATGGTTTATCCCCCAGTACAACAGGTATGAATACGGGACTATAATGGACAATGGGAAGGAATACAACACAAAGGAGATTGCGTTCTGGGTGCAGGCTGATGACGGTCAAACCTGCATAATGAAGCAAAAAGAACTGGAGTTGGCTAAAAATGAGTGACTCGCTTTCAAGAATGTTCGGGCAGAAGACAAAAGTCAGGTATATTACAAAGTCAGAAGAGGGAAACCTAACTGAGGAAACTGTCAAGCTGATAAGCAAGAGCAAGAACGAGCCTGAATGGATGCTAAACAAAAGGCTGCATGCCTTGAAAGTCTACAATGAACTTAAGTTCCCGACATGGGGACCAGACTTGGGCAAATTAGACATGAGCAAAATAACCTATTATAGTGTTCCAGATGCAAAGCCAAATGCAAGAAGCTGGGATGATGTTCCTTCTGAGATCAAAAACACATTTGAGAGGCTTGGAATTCCTGAGGCTGAGAGAAAGGCGCTTGCTGGTGTGGGAAGCCAGTTTGACAGCCAGGCTGTTTACCACAAGCTGAGAGAAGATCTTGAGAAGCAGGGAGTTGTGTTTGAGGACATGGATGAGGCTGTTCATAATCATCCTGAGCTTGTTAAGAAATATTTCATGACGAGTTGCGTGCCTGTTACTCTGCACAAGTTTGTTGCGCTTCATGGCGCTGTATGGAGCGGAGGATCATTTATTTACGTGCCTAAAAATATTAAAGTTGATCTGCCATTGCAGGCCTACTTTAGGATGAACATCGAGAAGGGCGGACAGTTTGAGCATACTCTAATAGTGGTTGATGAAGGTGCACAGTTGCATTATGTCGAAGGATGCTCCAGTCCTCGTTATACTACTAGTGCACTTCATGCTGGCTGCGTGGAGATATTTGTAAAAAATGGAGCAAGGATGAGGTACTCAAGCGTTGAGAACTGGAGCAAGAATACTTTTAATCTTAATACCAAAAGGTCAATTGTTGATGAGCATGCAATAATGGAGTGGGTTGGAGGCAATGCAGGAAGCCAGGTTTCAATGCTTTATCCGTGCAGCATTTTAAGGGGAAAAAACTCAAGGGCAGAACATTTAGGAATAGCCTATGCTGGTGCTGGGCAGAACCAGGATGTTGGTGCCAAGGTTTATCATATTGCTGAAAACACGAGCTCTGTAATAAAGAGCAAGTCAATAAGCAAGGACGGTGGTATTTCAACTTACAGGGGTCTGGTTCATGTAAGAAAAGGTGCAAAGAACTGCAAGGTTCATGTGCAGTGCGATGCAATGATCATGGACGAGAAAAGCATCTCGAACACTGTCCCTTACATGGACATACATGAAACCAAGGTTGATGTTGGCCATGAGGCAACTGTCGGGAAAATTGACAAGGAAAAATTATTTTATTTGATGTCAAGGGGTTTAAGCGAGGAAGAAGCTATCAAGCTTGTTGTTTCTGGATTTATTGAGCCAATTATGAAGGAGCTTCCTTTGGAGTATGCAATTGAGCTTAACAGGCTTATTGAGATGGAGATGGAAAATTCAGTGGGTTAAAATGAAATCTATTCACGTAACCAAGGACTTAGAGAATCCTATAGTTGTTGATGAAGATCTTGAGAAGCTCGAGATAAAATTAGACAGGGGAAAAAGGGCAGAGGTTGTGCACTACAAGAAAACTCCGAAGCAGGAAACAAAAATAATTCTTGAGCCGAACTCCCAGCTTGATTATTATGCCATACAGAAACAAGTGCAGGACAACAGCAGCACTGGAGAGGCAGAGCTGAAGGAAAATGCCAAGCTAAATCTGATCCAGACAGATGTTGGAAGCGGGAGGACATCGAATAATTTCACAATAAAGCTTCTTGGAAGAAAAGCAGAGGCAAATGTCATAAGTCTGTTTCACGGCAGAGAGCAGGATGAGGCAGAGGTCAGCATAAGGGTTGACCATGTGGCAGAGGAAACAAAAAGCAATCTTTATTCAAGAGGAATAATCACAAACAAGGCAAAGAATACCTACAAGGGCTTGATTAAAATTCACAAGACAGCAAAAAATGCTGAGGGACGCCAGGAAAGTCAGACTTTAACCCTTGAGGAGGCAGAGGCATATGCAACCCCCGAGCTTGAGATTGACAACAACCAGGTAGCCTGCAGCCACGCAAGCAGCGTGGGCCAGATTGATAGGGGAAAAATATTTTACTTAATGTCCAGGGGACTGTCTGAAAAAGAGGCTGAGCAGCTGATAGTCAAGGGATTCTACGAGCCTGCGTTCAAGAAAATCTGGAAAGAAGAGATGAAGGAAGAGATAAAGAAACTGATAGAAGAAAGAATATGAAAATTAGCGAGATAAGGGCGGATTTTCCAATACTCAAGAGGAAAATTAATGGAAAAAGACTGGTTTATCTAGACAATGCTGCAACCACACAGAAGCCAAAGGCGGTTATAGACGCAATAAAAAATTATTACGAGAGTTTTAACTCTAATATTCACAGGGCGGTTCACACTCTTGCTGAAGAGTCAACTGAGGCTTATGAGAACACAAGAGAGAAGGTTGCTGGTTTTGTTAACGGAAAGTCTCATGAAATTGTTTTTACAAGAAGCACAACAGAAAGCCTGAATCTGGTTGCCTATTCCTTGCTTGCCGGCTTTGAGAAAGGAAGCGAAGTGCTTGTTACAGAAATGGAGCATCATTCCAATTTTGTTCCGTGGCAGCAGGCGTGCAAGTTTTACGGGCTTAAGTTCAATGTAGCTAATGTTAACAAGGATGCTGAGCTCGACATGGAAGACTTTGAAGATAAATTAACAAACAAGACAAAGCTCGTTGCTGTTGCGCATGTCTCTAATGTAACTGGTATTATTAATAATGTCAAGGAAATTGCCGAGACCGCAAAAGAGAAAGATGTAATCGTTGCTGTTGACGGAGCCCAGGCTGTGCAGAGCAGCGAGGTTGATGTGAAAGATTTAGGGGCTGACTTTTATGCATTTTCCGGACACAAGATGCTTGCCCCTATGGGGATTGGTGTCTTGTTTGGCAGCGAGGAGTTTCTTGAGAAGATGAGGCCCTTTAACATGGGTGGTGGGATAATAAAAAGGGTTAGGAAAGATGAGACCACTTGGAATGATATACCTAACAAGTTTGAGGCTGGTACGCAGAATGTCGAGGGCGTTGTTGGGTTGAGTGTCGCTATTGATTACCTGAAGAAGATAGGGTTTGACAGCATTAAATTGCATGAGAAGAAAATTGCCGAGAAGGCTTTCAAGGAGATCAGTTCTCTAAAGGATGTCACAGTCTATGGTGGGCCGAAAAGAAAACCAATAATTAGCTTTAATGTCGGGGATATTCATCCCCATGATGTTGCAACTTATTTGGATAAGTTTGGGGTTGCTGTGAGGGCTGGAAACCACTGCGCAGCGCCTTTGATGGATGTTTTCGGGATCAACGGGAATGTGAGAGCAAGCTTCTACATCTACAATGATGAAGATGATTTGGATGTCTTGATAAAGGCTATTGAAGAAGCAAGGAGATTTTTTGCACGATGATAAATGTTGATGAGCTTTACAAGCAGCAGATAATGGAGCATTACAGGAGCCCGAGGAACAAGGGTGTTTTGGAGAATGCAGAGATTGATTTTTTTGAGTTAAATCCTCTGTGCGGGGATGAGATAAGACTGACAATGAAACTAAATGGCGGAAGGGTGAAAGATGTGAAGTTTGATGGAAGGGGATGCGCAATAAGCCAGAGCTCAGCTTCCTTGATGACGGAGGAATTTAAAGAAAAAACCCTTGATGAACTTATGAAAATCAGCCAGGAGGATGTGCTCAGAAAGCTCGGGATTAATGTGGGTCCTGGAAGGTTAAAATGTGTTTTGTTAATACTTAAAGCGCTTCAAAGGGGGATTTTTTTGTATGAAAAATCTGAAAATTGAGAACCTGGAGATTAATGTCGGAGGCAAGGAAATAGTCAAGGGAGTGAGCTTAGAAGTCAAAAGCGGGGAGATAGTTGCTTTGCTTGGGCCAAACGGCTCTGGAAAATCAACAGTTGCATTTACACTTGCGGGTCATCCAAATTACACAATAAAATCCGGGAAGATTTTGCTTAATGGAGAGGATATAACTGAGATGAGTCCGGATAAAAGGGCCAAGAGGGGTTTGTTTCTTGGATTTCAGCACCCTGTTGAAATATCCGGGGTTACTGTTGCTAATTTCCTGAGACTGGCTGTTAAGGCTAAGACAGGCAAGGAAATTGATGTCTTGAATTTCTTCAGCGAGCTGAAGGAGAAAATGAAAGAGATTAAGATGGATGAGAGTTTTGCAACTAGGTACCTTAATGAGGGATTTTCTGGCGGGGAAAAGAAGAAGATGGAAGTCTTGCAGCTGCATATCTTGAAACCTGAGTTTGCAATCTTGGACGAAGTTGACAGCGGGACAGACCAGCAAGCAATAAAGGAAATCGCCAATTCGTTGAATGAGGTTATCAAGAGGGATAAAATTGGGGTTTTGTTAATCAGTCATTATCAGAAGTTCCTGCATTATCTGAAACCAGATAGGGTTTTGGTTATGAGG
>CAYIQA010000038.1:0-4976 GCA_964365475.1 Candidatus Woesearchaeota archaeon
TTCAGGGGCTTTACTAATGCAATGGACAGCGTAAGATGCATACCCCTAAGGGGAGCAGAAAGACAAAGGATAAAAGATAGTAGGGGGTATATGCAAAAAGACCAAAAAAACCCAGATAAAGCGCTTGAACTTATACAAAAAGACCTGGCAGATTCTGTCTTAATCGAGTTTTTTAAGGGCATTAGAGAAAAACATGAAAGACCAAAAAAGAAGAAATATACCCTGGATGAGATTATACCCATATTGGCAGACGATAATAAACTTAAAAAAATCCTGATGGCATCTGGTTATGCAAGGCAGATATTTGCCTTCTTTCGCGACGACTTTTACGGGGCTGCGGCCCAGCCTGCTGAGAAATCGACAGCACTAGACAGGTTTGCTGAGCACTTCACATTTTATGTGCTTAGTCGCGGAAAAGAGGTTTGGGACAGATATACAGCCGATATCAGAGATAATGGTGAAGAGATTTATGAAGATTGAAGCGAGAATTGAAAGAGAAAACAAAAAGTTCAAAATTGATGTAAAGGCTGGAACAACTGCAAAAGGATTGGCATTAGAGCTTGGCTTGAATCCTGTCGAGGTGATTCCTGCCGTTAATGAAATGATTGTCGCAGAAGACTACAAAATAAAGGAAAAAGATAAAGTTGAATTCTTGTCTGTTGTTTCCGGTGGGTAAGGTTTTTAAAGTTAAAAAATGACTCTGGACTATGCCGTGCAAGAATTGCTCATTAAAACCAGTATATACTGCCTTGAACAACGAAAGCCTATGCAGCTCACACTTTCTGAAATACTTTGAAAGGAAAGTCTGCAAGACAATTGCCCAGCACAAGCTTATAGACAGGAAAGACAAGATTGCAGTTGCATTGTCTGGAGGCAAGGACTCGTCAACGCTCCTTTATGTGCTGAACAAGTTTCACCAGAAGTACAGGCTTAACGAGCTGCACGCCATCTTGATTAACGAGGGCATTGAAGGCTACAGGAACATAACAGAAAAGGACGCCAAGAAATTCTGCAGAGAGCTTGGAATCCCATTGAAGATTGTGGATTTCAGAAAAGAGTTCAAGACATCAATTGACAAGCTCAAGAAGAAGATGAACCCATGCTCGGCCTGCGGCGTTTTAAGGAGATACTCCCTTAACAAGGCAGCAAGAGACATAGGGGCGACAAAGCTTGCAACAGGCCATAACCTTGATGACGAAGCCCAGAGCATCTTGATGAACTCAATCAAAGGCAATTTGGAATTCTCAGCAAAGCTCGGACCTAAAACAGGTGTGCTGATGCACGAGAAATTTGTTCCGAGAGTCAAGCCGCTTTACTTCATGCTTGAGAAAGAGGTTTTGATATACTCAAAATTAAGGAAGCTGCCTGTGACTTTTATAGAATGCCCTAATGCCGGCGGCTCTTTCAGGAACGAAGTAGGAAGAATGCTTAACGAGCTGGAATCAAAATACCCCGGGACAAAGCAGTCTATTTTAAACAGTTTTCTGGGAATGCTTCCCCTGCTTAGGGAAAAATTCCAGAAGGAAAGAATAAGAACATGCAGGGAATGCGGCGAGCCTTCTGTCAGGGAAGTGTGCAGGGCATGCCAGATTCTTAAGATTTGACTATCTAGCTTCTATCTTAAGGCTTGAACCGAAAGCAAAATCCTGCTTGAGCATAGACAAGATGTCAAACAGCCCTCTCTCCTGCTCATAAACAACAACTTTAACATCTTCAACGCCTGCAAGTTCCTTTGTTATATTCACAGCCAAATCTTTCCCGCCAAGATAATCAACAAGCCCAAGCTCTAGTGCTTCCTTTCCAAGGAAAAATTCTCCTGTTGCAAGCCTCTCAACATCAGTCAGCTTTAAATTTCTATTTGATGCAACCTCTTCAACGAAGTAATCATGAATCTGGTTAAGTTTTTTCTGCAGAAAGCTCCTTTCTTCCTCTGTCAATTCCTTGAACGGGCTTCCGAGCTCCTTGTACCTCCCTGTTGTCAGGCTTTCATAAGTTACATTGAAGCTCTCAAGCAGGCCAGAAAACTCCAAATAAGATGAAATAACTCCAATGCTTCCAGTTAAGCTAAGCTCATCAGCAACAATCTTGTCAGAAGCAGACGCAATCCAGTAAGCTCCAGAGGTTCCTATCTCTCTTATCCATGCAACAACAGGCTTCTCAACATTTTTTATCTTGTCAGCAATTTCCTTAGAGCCGACAACAGTTCCGCCAGGAGAATTTATTGCAAGAATAATCCCCCTGACGCTAGAATCTTTCTCAGCCTTCTCTATAAATTCAATTATCTTTGAAGAACTCACAACATTCTGCTGCACAGGAGACTTCAAAGCCCCGGCAGTTATTGTGTTCTCAATCGGTATTATTGCCACCTTGTCTTCAAAATCAGGAATCTCAACAAATAGAGAGACCGAATAGGCAATTATCCAAAGCAGGACTACAGTTATTATTATAGTTTTGATTTTGCCCATAAGCTTATGACCTCTGTGTTGCTGTACTTTTCAAGATATCTCTGGTTTGACCTGTTTATCAGGATATTCAGGCAGTCAGCCAGAAGGAAAATTAAATGAATCTTTGACACATTCCTTAATAACGCATCGCCAAATGTCATCCGCTTGTTTTTCGACACAACCATAATCTTCATCAGGAGCTTGCCAAGAGTCTGCCCTGTTTTATGCTCTAGAAGGGAAAAATAAAATAATATTATCAGCGCAGTTATCATGCTGATTGCAAACAGATTCCATGCAAGCAGCGGGCTTTTTGAAGCAGCATGTAAAAATGATGAATAATAGTCGATGTTCAGCGATCTTATCGGGTACAGCACAACAGCCAGCAGCAATATGTCAATCAAATACGCAGATATTCTCATCCACAAAGAAGCAGGATTTGTCTTCATGATTTTATCAGCTTTCATGTGCAACCTTTATTGTTCGCCGTATTTAAAAGTTATTTCTTCTTGTCAAGTAGAAACCTGCCAGCAGCATCAGCGTGATAATCACATTAAGGCTGCTGAAGAATGGGAATTCTGTTTCTTCCCCGCCAGCACACGCTTCCTCGCTTGGAGGGACATATGACCTGCCAGTACTGCAGCTTTCAGTTCCAGGAACCACGCACCTGCACAATCCATTTTGTATTCCAGACGCAGAGCAGTCTCCAACATCCCTTGTCCTTAATCCATCAGTGCAAGGCCCCCACTGAACTCTTGAGCAGTCCCACTGGACCCTGCATGTAGCCTGCTCGTCAGAGCATCCGTCCTCATCAACAGTGTCAGCTTCAGAAGCAGGAGTGCCTGGACATAAGTCAATGCCTGCGCATGAAGTTCCAGAAACACCAGAGACTATATAATTACATACACCGTCATTATCTGGATCAGCTTCACTTTCAGTAGTCTCCTCCCCAACTCCCTCGCAGTCAGGGTCGCCATTGAAGCAGGCAGTTAATGAGCTTACACATATGTTATCCCCAGTCCTGTCGCAGATACATCTTCCTTGATTGTCTCTTGCCAGTCCTCTTGCACATGGCTGGGGGCCAGTTGGTGGCTGCACAGGAGACTCGCCAGCACTGCAGCTTAATCTGCACGTCGCAGTTCCTGCTGATAAATCATCACAGCAGAATTCATTTAGGCCGCAGCCTGCATCAGCAGGGCATGTCTTGCAGCTTTCCCCTGCGTCTCTCTGGCTGTTCCCGCAGATTGGGGCAGGAGCAGGCCCACTTAATCTTGTAACTGTGAGCTGGTTTGTGTTTGTAAATGTTGAACCCCCAATATTAACATCAAACTGGTACTCAGGATCGCCAGAAATATCTGCCTGATATTCAGCAGTCCATGCTGTTGAGAACCATATTTCATCAGGCCCGCCGTCCTTTGTAACAGAGCCGAGGGGAGGGTTGATGCTGACATTATTTCTTCCAACAAGGTCAACCTCATAAATTGTGAAATTAGGTGCCGCTCCTATGCACCCAAGGCTTGTCTCCACTATCAGCCTGACAGAAGTGCCCTCAACAGCATTATTCAGCTGGTCGCCTGGACTTCCAGCTGGAGCCCACCTTGCATTGTTTATTGTGCATTCCTGCGGGCAGTTGTCATCAAGAGTGCTTACTGAGCATGAGTCTGCCGGGAACTTGTCGCAGCCGTAATTTCCTGTTGGGTCAGTAAATGCGCCGTCACTATCGCTGTCTGTCAGGCATTGGCCTGTCCCGCACCCGTCATTAAGAGCAGCTTTAGAGCAGGGATCATCAGGATAAAAATCTCTCAGAGAGCAGCAGGCCTTTACAGGATAAGTGTCACATTCGCCTACTGATCCTTCCAGCTTATTTGTTAATGAAAATAAGCAGGTGTAATCTGGGCTGCATGAAGTATCATAATAGCAGCCGACATTTGAACTGCATACCTGGATAAAATCTGACTGGGCAAACTGGTAAACCATAGAGTCTGGAGTGTAAACTTTATTATTTGTTTTGTTTATCTGGAACAATTCAAATAATGCGCTTGGATCTTGCTGCGAAGTGCATAGCCTGGATATTGGGCCTGCTTCTGGATAGCACACCTTGTAAGGGTAGTCTTGATAATCAAACTGGGATGCTAGCCCGCCTGTCTGCCCTGAAACTCTAAATAAGGTGTCTGTCAGCGAGCATGCGTCAGTTATTCTTGCATTTGGAGAAGGTATTACAGTTACTGCCAGCCTGACTGCCCCAGATTTAGGGTCTGAATTGGGATAAGCTGGATTGCTTCTTGCCAAGTAAGTGTAATAATTTCCCAAGGGCGTTAATGGTGAAGTCTTGATAGTAAATGTTGAGGTGAAACTTGGCTTCCCTGATGCTGGAGAAAACGAGCATGTTGCTGAAGCAGGGCAGTCTGAAATCTCAGGCATTATTTCTGACGGCAATCCGCCTGTCAATGTCAATGTCGCCAATGCAGATGCAGAGCTTCCCTGCACTATGGTCACTGAACTTGTGTTTAACAAAGATGAAAAAGAAAAGTCAGT
>CAYIQA010000039.1:0-4829 GCA_964365475.1 Candidatus Woesearchaeota archaeon
GGGCATCCTGCAGGTTTATAATCTTTTTGTGTTCAATTCTCGGGCAGGCTGTGTTAATCCATATTTCTATGTCTGTGAAGTTTTCGAACTGGCTTGGATCGAGGTTATCGCAGAGGAAAATAAACGATTCTTTTTTTCTCTTTAGCTTTTCCTGGAATTCAAGCGCTCTTTTCAAATTTCCTTGGTGCGGTTTTACAGAAACTAGGATACCGACTTTTTTTGCGTTGAGAAAACTTAAGATTTTCCCCTTCTTTTCCTTCATGTATTTGTCTACTTCCTCTTGTTTTATTTTTGTGAATTCATTTGTTATTGGGTTTGCAACGTAAACTGACTTTTTTGTGTGGTAAGCGAGGCCAATTGGATGAAAAGGACCTGAACCGATGTAAAGAAATGCGTCAACTTTGTTTTCAAACTTATCTGTGTTTGTGAAATTGCAGCCGAGGATTTGCCCAACGATTACAGAATTTGGAATTATTTTTTTTGTTTCATCTAATTTGTGAAGAAACTGAACAGATGCAACTAAACCTATTCTTTTTTCTGGAATTTTTACTTTCTTGAGAACTTTTTTTATGTCGAGAGTTGATTTTGCTGGGACGAATACTAACTTCATTTTTTGTGTCCATCATACAATTCTTTAATTTTCCTGAAAAGATCTAAGAAATAATTCTCAAAAATTATAGGTATAAACCTTTTTTTATCTTTTTTTGATATACTTAGCAATGTTTTTATGGACCAAGCTTCAAAGCCTTGTGCTTTATTTTTCTCAACTTTTAATTCATCTAATTGTCCTTCAAATAGATAGGCATATTCGGTGCTGAGGGTATTGTTGATGGTATTAGTCACTTGATCATAGGCTGTGTTTCTTACCATCTGAATGAAAATAAGTTTGTCTCTTGTAGTTCTGATTCCAGTTTCTTCTTCTATCTCTGCTAAGGCTGTGCCTTCATAATCTTCTCCGATTTCCACATGCCCACCTACGGTTGAATCAAGCAAATCTGGATAAGTATCCTTATTTTTTCCCCTGTGCTGGAAGATTATTTCACCTCTTGGGGTATAAAACCAGACATGAGTTTCCCGATGTAAAAGCCCTCTTCTGTGAATGTTTTCTCTTGTGTCTTTACCTATAATATTTCCGCTCTCATCTATAACGTTTAATTCCCTTTCTAAGTTAGTCATTTTTTCAGCTTCTCAACAACAGCTTTTTGCGAGATTATTGCTGAGTTCCCTGACGGATCTTCAATGATGATTTTCAGCGGAACATCACCAAACTTTACTTTTCTTATCTTCTTGAGAAGATTCTTTCCATTTTTTCTTATTTCATCGCCTTCTTCTTCATCCTCGTCTGCCGATTCCATCTGGCTTTTGATTATGCCTTCGAACCTTTCCAAAATTCCCTCGACGTTTGAGACGTAACCTTCTGAAATAGCCCCTGGCTCGACGCTCATCCTCAGCTGTGGGATTTTTATTGTTGCGTTTGATGATTTTACAATCCTTGTATTCAAATCCTTCTCATTTTCAATTGTGAAAGTTACCTTGCATGGTTCTTTCTGCTCCTCTGCTTCGACATCAGACTGCTTGTAGTTGCAGCTTGAGCAGAACATGGAAAACATGAAAACTTTTCCGAAGTAAGGGACTTCTGTCTGGCCCTCTGTCAGGGTCAAAGTTTTGTTCTTGCACATCGGGCATAGTTCGCCACCTAATTTTTCCATGGAATGATTTTGAGAAATATAATTTATAAGGCTTTCTTTTGGTTAAGATAGTTACTCTTCAAGCTCTTCAACAGTGGCGCTTCTGTAGACATGGGCGAAGCTTGGTGTAACAACAATCCAGTCCTCTCCAAAGCCGGCTATGTCGCCTTCAATAGCGTCGCATGTCTTCTTGAGCTTGTTAACTGCCCTTTTAAGCTCGACAATATCTCGATCTTTAAGAGGCTTGATGTTAATCAATGCAATAGTATAGCCTTCTCTTAGTGCATCCAAAGTCTCCTTAATATCCTCAAAACTCTCGACAACAAAAGGCTTCACAACGACCTTGGCTCTCCTTCCAGCGCCTTCCTTAGAAGTGTCAATCTCAACATATTCATTAGCATACTCAGCAACATACTCCTCTTCAGGTTCCTCAAAACCAAGTCTTTTCTTTAAGTTGCCAAAAAAGCCCATTTTATACACCGATTTATAAATTCATTGTATCAGGGTGTATATAAACATTTCTATTGAATTCTCTCAAGCGTGCTTATAATCTCCCAAATCTGCGTTCTTGTGTACATCGGCATGTTTGGATCGCTTCCAAGCTCGTCAAGCTCCTGAATAATTCTATCAATCTTAACTTCTGCTGCCTTGCCGTCATTCTGCTGCAGCATTGACGAAGCATTTCTGACTTTAGAACGAATATTCTTGGGAACAGTACTGTCTTCCTCTATCTGGCTGAGAATTGCAATTACATCTGATATATCCATTTTTCATCACTTTTTCATGCTCTCCATTACCTGCTTCTGCAAAGACTCAAACTTGTCTTTTAATTTTGATTCATGCTTCTCAAGATTGTCAGCTCTTACACTTAATAATTCTTTTCTGCTTTCCAGGTCCTTCTTGACCTGGTCCTTGTCTGCCAGCACCATGACAGGACCGACAACTTTATAGACTTTTTCCTTTGCCTTTCCTATTTCTGTCAGGGCATTGTCTATTTCCAGGAGCTGGGCGTGGAATGCCTGCTTCTGCTGCATTGTTGTCTGCAGAGTCTGCTCAACTATCTGAAGCTGCTCTATGTCCTTTTGAATATCCTTTTTATCAGTCATATTGCCTTAACCGTTGTTGAGATTGTCCTTGGCTTGAACAGTATCTTTGAGCCGCAGTAGGGGCATCTTATCTTCTTCTTTATGTAATCTTTCTTTATTTTTGTCCCGCAGTCAAAGCATTTGTACATTGTCATTTTAAATGTTGTATGCATTGCCTGCAATCTTCATGCTGCAGTTTCTGCACTCCCATATCCCGGATGAAACTCTTTTGATAGTGAATTTTCTGCATTCGGGGCACTTTTTCTTCGTTCTCAGCACCCTTTCAATTTCAGCAACCTTCTTCTTTAAGGATGCACCATAACGGGCACCGAATCTGCTGGCTGAGCCTTGTTTAGTTTTTGCCATTTTCTAAAGGAGTCCTTTATTGTTATAGTGCTGTAGAAATCGGTTTTTAAAGATTTCTAATTGAGCCTTTTTACGAAAAAGCCTCGGGAAAAAAGTGTGCATGGAAAATAATGGGGCTGCACGGATTTGAACCGTGATCTTAAGCTCCCAAAGCTCAAAGCATAATACCCTCGGCTTTTTTAGAGCCGTCCAAGTTAGCCCACAGCCCCGGCGGGATATCAGAAAAAGAAATGAGTATATAAGTTTATTTCTTGGGCTTTTCTGCTGGTTTCTTTTCTTCTTTCTTTGCAGCTGCCTTTCCAGCTGGCGCGGCAGGAGCAGCAGCTCCGGGCTTGGCTTCCTTTCCAGCAGCTGGCTTTGCAGCTCCAGCCTCTGCAGTTGGAGCAGCCCCTTCTTTAGGAGCCTCTGTAGGAGCACCTTCAGCTGGCTTTATGGCTTCAGCAGCTTTTGCTTCTTCTGCAACCTTTACCTCTTCAATCTTCTTAAGCTCCAAGTTAATCTTGTCAAGATCATCTTTTAATTTAGTTAATTTATCCTTAGGAACTTCTGTTTTTCCAGAATTAATCTCGTTGTCATACTTCCCGGAATTAATCTCTTCAACAATATCGTGAGCTAGCTTTCCTTCAACTAGAACACCGAGAGAGCCGCAGCTTCCGGCAACCTGCTTCATGCTTGCCTTTAAGTCTCTAGAAAGCAGGGCATCGTGCTTCATTTTCGCTATCTTAATGAGCTGCTCAATTGCAATGTTGCTTGCCTTGACTTTGTTTGGGGTCCCTGAACCTTTCTCTAGACCAATTTCCTTTTTAATCAGTTCGCTGACAGAAGGAGAGCCGACCTCAACACTGAAACTTTTATCTTCAGGATTAATTGTGACCTTGACAGGAATCTTCATGCCCTTGAAGTCAGAGGTTTTCTTGTTGATTTCGTTCATCACATTAGGAATGGGAATTTTCATTGGCCCGAGTTTCTGCGCAACTGCAGGAGTTGTGGCTGCTTTGCCGCCTTCAACAATCATTTCCAAAGTTTCTTGCTTTGCCATTTTACTCTTCTTCTTCAGGTTTCTTTTCTTCTGTGTCTCTTCTTACTACCTTAACAGAATCTAGTTTTACTGTTATAGGGATGGGGACAGCAGCTTCTAGAAGCTCAACAACAACCTCTTCCTTTGTCTGGTCAATTCTTGTAACCTTTGCCTGCTCGCCTTTGAACGGGCCTGCTATCACCTCAACAATGTCGTTTTTCTGGATGTTTACTGCAACCTTAACCTGTTCAAGCATCGGCTCAAGCTCCTTGTAGTCAACTGGCGTTGCCAGGATTCCTCTTGCGTAAGGGACTCCAGAACATGCTTCTTCAGCAACCTGCTTGTTTTCTGCCTCTATGAAAATATAGCCACGCAGGCCGTGCGGTCTTATCAGCGAGTAAACTGCCAGTCTTTTTTTAATAGCATGCGAGCTGATAAAATCAAATACCTGATCTTCCCTGTTTGCAGTTGTCCTTACTGTGAATACAGCCATTTTTCTTAAAATATTAACACCCAAATTATCTGGATTATGAAGCCTATAAGGCCTATTATCAATATTCCCAGAGCAGAGGCCTTTACTATTGTCACAAATTCGCTCCTTCCAGGCTTTCTCGTTATCTTGAAAACCCTCATGTATTCATTAATAAAATTTTGTATTTTTTCTTTTATCAT
>CAYIQA010000040.1:0-4749 GCA_964365475.1 Candidatus Woesearchaeota archaeon
GAAACTTTCTTGGATTTCTCTTTATCTTCGCTGATTTTTTTATAAGCTCAAGAATATCTTTCTTTGGAAGGTCTTTAATGCCTATAAAGTGCTTGGTCCCCATTTTATCCCTGGAAATGCTTTCTAAGAAGCATCTTTAAGTCTGGCTTTCCTATCTCTTCAAGCTCGTAAGTAACATCAATTATCGGCTTGTTTGTTTTTATCAGTTTCTTGAGGTTAACCGGGCTGCCGTCCAGGACTATGTCGCATTTTGCCCTGTTGATTGTGTCCTGCAGGTCTTTTATCTGCTGCTTGCTGTAGCCCATTGCAGGCAGCTCCATGTCAAGATGAGGGTATTTATCAAAGGTTTCCTTGATAGAGCCAACTGCGAATTCTTTTGCATTGACTATTTTTGCCTTGAAGGTCAGTGCTGCAATTCTTGCTGCCCCGAATTTCATGCCGCCATGTGTTAATGTGGGGCCGTCTTCAACAAGAAGAGCAGACTTGCCTGCCACCAAATCTGGATTCTCTACTTTAATAATAGAGTTTGCTTTTATGATCTTGGCTCTCAGATTAAACTTTCTTATGTTTTGGATGACATGCCTAACGTCTTTTCTCTTTGCATGGTCAACTTTGTTTATCACGACAACATCTGCATTTATCAGGTTGATAAGGCCAGGATAGTAACTTCTTTCATGGCCTGCCCTAAGCGGGTCTGCAACCACTATGCTCAAGTCCGGCTTGTAAAAGCTGAAATCATTATTTCCGCCGTCCCAGATTATGATATCTGCTTCTTGTTCTGCCCTTTCCAGTATTTTTTGGTAATCAACACCAGCATAAACAGGAATGCCAATCCTAATCCACGGCTCGTATTCTTCGCGCTCCTCAATTGTTGTCTGGTGCTTCTTCAGGTCATCGTATTTTGCAAACCTCTGCACGACTTCTGTTCTTAGGTCGCCGTAAGGCATTGGATGCCTTATTGCAACCACCTTATAGCCAAGCTCCTTTAAAATCAGGCCAACTTTCCTTGAGGTCTGGGACTTTCCTGCTCCTGTCCTTACAGCTGTTATAGATATTAGCGGGATATTTGTTTTGATTGTTGTTGCCCTGGTTCCCAGGAACGAGAAATTTGCTCCTGCTGCAAGGACTTCAGATGCCTTTTCCATAACTTCCTGGAAGCTTAAGTCTGAATAGCAGAGATAAACATGCTTAACATCCAGGTCTTTAATCAGTTGAATTATCTTTTCTTCTGGGTAAATTGGGATGTCTTCAGTGTAGTAAGGGCCTGCAAGCTCTTTAGGAAACACCCTTTTCTCAATGCCAGGTATCTGGCTGGCTGTGAATGCAACAACCTTTAGGCACGGATTATTTTTAAAGTACATTAGGAAATTATGCCAGTCCCTGCCAGAAGCGCCCATAATAATGACTTTATCAGCCTTAATTTGTTCAGAAACGTCTTTTTTCAGCTCTTTCTTGACAATCTTAGCCTTTTTGGCCTTCTTCCCCAACATCTCTCACCTTCTTTTAAGCAATTGGTAAGAACAGCTTTCTTATATAGTTTTTGATAGCATCTGATTTATAAACTTCAAAGCACTATACTACAGCATGCGGGGGGAAGTTGACAAATATTCCAATATAGAAGTTCATGTTAGCAAAAATCAGGTAGATGGGCTTCCTGATAATGTTATAAAAGGAACTATTACTGACGGAAATGGCAAATATATGGGTTCTTCTCTGTATGTAAATGATGAAGAAAATAAGGGGACTCCCGGTTTTAGAGTCAGCAGGACGTCTTTTAATCTCGGGATTTGCATGGCTAGCTGGGTTTGTAATGAACTAAAAAAGAGGGGTGTTGTAAGTCTTGGATATAATACCCCTGCTGGGAAAGTAACTGTATACTTGGACAGTCCAGAAAATAAACAATAGCTATTTTATGATTAACGTTCCTGCTCTTCCTTTAAATGCCTTTTTTAAGCTGCTGAAGTTTGTTATCAGGACCTTCTTGCCGCCATGCTTAAGATATTCAATTGCCGCCTCTATTTTCGGACCCATGCTTCCTGGCGGGAAATGTTTTTGTTTTGTATACTCCCGGGCTTGCTTGAGATTTATTTTCCTAAGCTCTTTCTGGTTCTTCTTTTTGTAGTTTAAGTAAACAGATGGAACTGCAGTGAGGATGAGAAGCATGTCTGCCCTGATGTTTGTTGCGAGGCATGCAGATGCCCGGTCTTTGTCAATGACAGCATCAACGCCTTCCAGGCCCTTCTTTGTTTTTACAACAGGAATCCCGCCACCGCCAACAGCAATTACAATGAATCCGGAATTGAGGAGCTTGAGAATGGCTTCGCTTTCAATTATCCTGACTGGCTTCGGAGATGGGACAACCCTCCTATAGCCCCTGCCGTAATCCTCTTTTATAAAAAATCCTTTTTTCTTCAGGAGCAATGCGTCTTTTTTATTATAAAATGGGCCTATAAACTTTGTCGGATTTCTGAAAGACGAGTCATCCTTATTAACTAGAACCTGGCTGAGGACAGTAGCAACTGGACTGGACTTTCCAAGGCCGTTCATTAGTGATTGTTCGATAATGTAGCCGAGCTGGCCTTCAACTTCAGCATCAAGAACATGCAGCGGCATTGACGGGATTTCTTTCTGGGCAAGCTCGTTCTGCATTACAATGCTGCCTATCTGCGGGCCAGAGCCGGAAACAATGACAATCTTGTGCTTCTTGATTATGTCCTTGAGTGATTTGCATGCCTTTGTTATGTTGGCTTTAAGATTCTTGTAGCTTGTTTTTCCTCTTGGAGAAAGGGCGTTCCCGCCAAGGGCAATTACTGTCTTCATGTTTCACCTCTTTTACTGCGGCTGCGATGATCTGCATTCGTTAATCAGGCTTCGCATCTCCTCAACCTTATTTCTCAGCATTTCTTTGGACTCGTCAAGCTCGTCATTAAGCCTTGAGAGACTTTCCTCATCATTCTCGTTTATTGCAACTTCTATTCTTCCTTCAGTCTTTGCTATGTAAGACTTTAGGTCATTAACATCATCCATGCCTTTGTCGTATTTGAATACACAATCTGGAGAGAAGAAGAAGGTGTTGACTTCGTAAATGTCCTTGTCTTCAGGCAGCTCTGGCTGGAATGTGTCGCCTGTCTCGTTTTCTTCTTCGACAATCATCTCTGCCTGGCCAACATTATCAATAACTGGCTGTGCTAAATCCAGCCCGGCTTCTTTTTCCGGTTCTCTTGAAAATAATATTCCGGTTGCTATAATTATGAGGACTACAAGGGCCAAAATAATTGTTATAATCGTTGGCTTTATTTCTTTCCAGCCAAACATCTGGATGTTGCGCCATTTCATAAATAAAATAAGCTGGTGCCTAATATATAATCATTTTGATGGTCATTGTGATGGTCATTTTGGTGGTATATACTAGCAATACGTAAGGCTTAAAAAGGGCGTAAACAAAATATGGCTTAGAGGCCAAGTTCTTATGAGTACAACAACTATTGGGGGGAGTGAAGTAGGAAGGGGAGTTTCTGCTATTGTTGGTGGTGTTGATAGAGATGTCTCTATTGTTACTAATAATGTTGCACACTTCTTTGATGAAATATTAGGTTATCACGAGTTGTTTAAATCTGTTGATAGGCGTTATCTTACAAGTGGTAAAAAGGAAAGACCAAAACTTGCTTTCACTACTTATAGGGCTGAAGCTGTTATTAGTAGAGGTTTGACTAATGAGCGAGATATTGAAGAATTAATGGGATGGATAGAACTTAGCCCTAAGTTTATGACAATAGATGAAGAGTTGGAGATTATTCATCAAGCAGCTTGTGTAATAGATGATGCCCTTGACGGTAGTCCTCTAAGAAGGGGTTTTCCAACACCAAACACAGTTCTTAGTGTTGAGGACTGTCATAGATTGGGTCGCCATATCTTGGAAGAATCACAAAAGTTAGCTGAAAGGAGTGATCTAAATAAATATAGAAGAGAACAGCTATCACAGATTAGAAGTTCTTTAAATGATGGAGAGATTAGAGAGAGAGCCTTAAGACAAAGGCTGGTTAAGGATAGAATATATGGAGTAAGACCCACAGAAGAAGCCATTAGAGATATATTGTTTGAGAAGACTGAAATTGACACTTTGAAAACTGCAAAACATTTTGAGTATGCGTCATTGATTGGTGCTGAGTATGGGCATGGTAGTTCTATTGATAATGGTTCTTTACCTGAAGAGAAAAGAAGAATATCTGAAACAAGAAGAACACTTTATATTGATCTTGGTTGGAGAATTGGCAGGGCATGCCAGTTTACTGATGACGGACTTGATGTTATTGGAAAAGAAGAAGTTACTGGTAAACCGCCTGGCTTGGATATTGTTAATGGTATTGTTAATATGGTTCACCTTATGGCACTACAAAATCCAAATATTCCAAGAAAATCTGCAAATAGGTTATATAGAACAATAGTAGATGAGGAGTATAATGGCGGCAGTGTTGATAGTAAACGGGTTCAAAAAGCAAATAGAATTGCTGCCGATTATGGTATCGAACCTCTGCATGATCTTATAAGAGTAGAGGCAAGTAGGATAATAGATTTAATGTCTGAAATCTCTCAAGGAAATCCTATTATTTATAACACTTTAAGAATGGTTTTGGATAGGGCGATAAATAGAAAAAAGTAGTTAACCCATTCTTTCTAAACTTCTAGAATCTAGGCCCCATTTTCTGCAGCCTTCAGTAGCAAGCATTAAAGCTGCTGCCAGCAGACCAA
>CAYIQA010000041.1:0-4604 GCA_964365475.1 Candidatus Woesearchaeota archaeon
AAATTTCTTATTGGTCTCTGTTTCTTGTCTGCTACAGCATAAGAATCAAAAGTAAGGTCTCCCCTTATTGTGCCAGGCAGAGCCTGCCTTGGTTCAGTGCTCCCGACCATCTTTCTCACAAGCTCTATGGCATGCGGTCCCTCAATTACCATTGAGACAACAGGACCTTCTTTCAAAAACCCCTTGTTCCAGTTTTTTATCATCTGGCCATACTGCTTGAAATCCTTGAATGGAAAGTTCTTACCGTCTTTTTCATATGTCCTCTTTGTCTTCTCAAAAACACCCTTGGCCCACTCGTCAGAAACCTGATAGTGGTTTTCTGCTATCTTTTCACCAGCCCAAAGCATCTTCATTGCAGTTATCTTCAACCCGACTTTCTCAAACCTCGCTATTATCTCGCCTACCAGGCCGCGAAGAACTCCGTCATGCTTTATAACAACTAATGTCTGCTCAATCATGTCAGGAGTTATTAATTAAGCTTTTTAAAAAGCTTACTCTTTTAGAAGCTGCTTATGCCCTTGAACGCTAACCAATTCCTGTATATGTCATCAAGGCTTCTTATCTTCAAGGCCTGTCTCAGCAGGAACAATGGCCTTAGGTAGTATGACTTGTATGCTTTCTTGTAAAGATGGACTACTTCCTTGTCGCTTAGTATGTTGCTTGAAAATGGCATCTTGTCAGGCGCGTAGAAAGTGAAGTTGCTCCAGTCCTCGCTGTTTATCTTTCCATACTGCTCAGCTATCTCCCACATTTTTGTTCCTGGATATGGAGTAGCCACCATAAACTGCGCCACGTCAACATTGAGCTCCTTTGCGAATTTTATTGTCTCAAGTATCTCTGCCCTTGTCTCTGTCGGGAAGCCTATCATGAAAAATCCCCTAGCGTCTATCCCGGCCTGGTGCGCCCACTTCACAGACCTTCTCACCTGGTCTTTCTCAATCTCTTTTTTTATGAATTTCAAAACCCTTTCGCTTCCAGATTCAATTCCAAATCCGACCTCGTAGCATCCTGCCCTCCTCATCAGTCTGAAAAGCTCTGGTGTTACCCTGTCTACTCTTGTCATGCAGTTCCATCCTATATCAATACCCCTTTCAATTATTCCCTTGCATATGTCCTCTGTTCTCTGCGGCACCATTGTGAAGGTGTCGTCAAACATCTGCACGTCCCTGATTTTATATTTGTTCTGCAGCTCTTCCATCTCGTCAACAACCCTCTTTGCGCTGTGGTACCTGAATGCCAGCCCTTCAATTGACCTTGAGCAGAATATGCACTTGTATGGGCATCCGCGCGAGGTCATCATGGTGCTTGCAGGCAACCTTCTGTAATTTGCAGGGCTTGGCCTGTAGATATGCATCTTAAGAAGATGCCTTGCAGGCATTGGAATTGTATCTAAATTTATTATTAATTCTGGTTTTTTGAAATGCACTTTTCCTTTGTCTCTCCATATGACTCCTTCCATTCCATTAAGTTTCTTTCCTTTTTTATAGGCTTCAAGAATCTTTACAAATGTTAAGTCAGCTTCGCCATAAACACCATAGTCAGCATCTTTCAGTCCCAGCAGAGCGTTTGGGTCAGCGCTGACCAGAGGTCCACCTACAACAGTAAGGACTTTAGGGTTTATTTCCTTCACAATCTTCAGAGCCTCTTTTGCCAAGTCTATCTGGGATAGAGAAGCGCTTACACCGGCAACATCAGGATTAAAAGTAGAAACGTCCCTTCTAAGTTCATCAAATCCATAACCCTCAATATTTGCCTGAGCAGGCCCGTCAATAATCTTGACATCATGCCCTTCTTTTTCAAGCACAGCCGCAATATAGGCTATGCCCAGGGGCGGAAGAACAGCGCCAAGATGCTTCATACTCTTCCTGAATATCTTGCTTTTTGGGTATGGTGGCATTAACAATAAGACTTTCATTTCTTAGATGCTGAAACATCAAAATATAAACCTTTCTGTCAGCTAAATCCAAATCCCATGTTCACAAGCTTTAAAAAAGCCTGAAAAGCCAGCGTAGTATATGACTAGGTCTCTTAAGGTGATTTACCTAAAAAATAGATGCGTGGGCACAGCCGCCTGCATAAGCCACGACCCGGAGCACTTCCAGCTTGAGGGGAGCAAAGCCACCCTGACAGGGAGCAAGAAGGCTGGAAATAAATTTATTTTGGAAGGAACTTTTGACGATGCCACTGCCTCAAGAATAATAGAGGCGGCAAAATCATGCCCTGTTAATGCTATTGTAGTCATGGACTCGGCGACGAAAGAAGCCATAGTTGCAGACAAGGTCTCGATGGGGGATGGCTACAGGGAAGTTACTGCCCAGTATGATGATACCACGGAATTTGTTATAGACAAGAAGGGCTATTTTTTAATAAGGATTGACAAGGAAAGAAAGCTTATTGAGGTTGCCTTCTGCACATCCAAGAACAAAATGAAACTTAAGGTCACAGGCAAGAACCCGCTTGAGATTTACCAGACAATCTTGAACAAAGAGCAGCTGAGAATAAGGCCCGACCATGCAGCCTACCTTGGCAGAGAGCTTCAGAAGGCGTACAATGCGCTGCAACTTGGCCTTGATTATGTCCAGGATGACGAGCTAGACTTCTCAAAAATAAAAAGACAGGACTGAACATGATTTTCTCAAAAGGAAAAAAAGAAGTGACTTATGTTTTCTTCATGTTTCTTCTGTCAAAGGTCTTTGGCTACTTCAATCTTCTGGTCTTTGCAAATCTTTACATACCATCTGAGTATGGAAAGGCTGCTTTTGTTTATTCTCTCTTCAACATAGTTCTGTTTGTCACCTGCCTTGGTCTTCCAGATACTTTGGTGCCGTGGATTATAAGGAAGAAAGACACGTCATCTGTTTTCTACTTCCTGCTTATAGTAAATGCAGTCTTTTTCCTGGCAGGCATTGCAGTAGCCTCAAAGTACCTGTGGGTTCTTCCATTTGTGCTGCTCCTTCCATTTGTGCTGATAGACCACACAGCAAGAGCCATACTAAAAGCAGATTACAAATATCACATCTCGCAGATGGCCTCGAACATCTTTGTTGCTCTTATCCTGATCCTAGCAATTCTCTTCAGGGACTTCCAGAAGTTAGGAATTGTCCTTGCATTCTCAATAGCCTACTTCATCCCCATAATATTCCTTTTCTTCAAAACAAAAGACAAACTTGGAATTATCATCTCAAGATTCCAGCTAAGAATCTCGACAATAAAGGAATATGTGAAGAAGGGCTTCTCAACAGCGATAATAGCAGCCTCTTTTGCATTCCTGACGTGGATTGACGCCTCAATTCTCGGAGCATTTTCAACATACGAAAATGTTGCCAGCTACAGCATAGCAGGCTCGATAGCAAATGTCATAGCCTCAGTCCCTCTCTCGGTAATGCACTTCACACTTACAAGAAGCGCCTCTGTCAAGAGCGAGGAGAAGTCAAGGCTGATACTTTCAAGGACAATAAGGCTGTCATATTTTTTCTCTTTGATGTTTGCTTTGTTGATTACATCCTTAATTTTCTTAATAACAGACATTTTCTTCCCAAAGTACAAAGGCATAGAGATTTTTGTCGCTATCCTTTCCTCAGGTCTTGTCTTTTACTCAGTCTATAACCTTATAGCCGCCTTCCTGATAGGCAGATTAAGGCAGGAGCAGACAATATTCCCAATATTTGTGGCAGCCCTGTTCAACATAATTTTTGATATTATCCTAATTCCAAAGTTTGGCCTTTATGGAATAACCATAGCCACCTTATTTGCGCATCTGCTCGCCTTTGTATTATTGGCACCAAAAGTAGGCATGAAGAGCACTATCCCAATAATAATAGCCACCCCAGCCCTTCTTTTCCTTTCATACTATCTCGGGTTCTACGGCATTCTGGTAATACCTTTATCAATACCGCTCTTGATGTTCCTGAATCTCATAACTAAAGACGATATCCTAATTACTTTAGACACAGTAAGGAGAATTTTCAGGCCAGCTTGAGAAGCATCATCTTGTTGAAGCCGTTGCTTGTTGAGTGTTGGATATTAAACCTTTTGTCTTCGCCTTTTTCCAGATTTTTTATTAATTCAGTATTTAGCGGACAGGGTGTCACAGCTTCTTTTATCTCTTTTAATTCGTTTCTTCCCTCGCAGTCTTCATATTCAATCCATGTGTGGTTGCTGGGGTAAAAGTCATAATAGTTTGGTCTTGGCGCTATGAACATTGCATATTTAATTTTGTTCTCCTTCATATAATCAAAAAGATTGTCTTCATTCTGCTGCTCGTACTGAGTCCATACCTCGTCAATGAATTTATTTTCAATCTTGTACTTGTCAATATAGAATTGGTACGGATTTGGTGCTGCAGTTGCAAGTATTGGTTCGTTTTCATCAATATTATCCTTTATGTACTCAAACATCTCATCAATGGGCACATACCTTTTTTCATAATCATTGTAGGCAAGAAAAACAGTGCTTATCATGGTGAATGCAGCCAAGGCTATCAGAAACAGGCTGATCACTTTTTTATTTTTTGTAAAACTATTAAGCACATAGCTGAAAGACAATACAGCAATTGCTATAACCGCAGGCATGAACGGAAATGTTATCCTGATTGGTTTGTAAAA
>CAYIQA010000042.1:0-4575 GCA_964365475.1 Candidatus Woesearchaeota archaeon
GATGTAAGCAAAAGAAATTAGATCAAGCTGAGCAGCTTTCTCATTCCGTCTTCAAATTTTGTCTTAGGCTCAAAATTAAGAAGCTTTTTCATTTTGCTGATGTCGGCGATTCTATTTTTGACATTTTTGTCTTCCTTGTAAACAAATTTTACTTTCTTTCCAATAATTTTACCAGCAGTCTCTGCAATCTCCTTTATGGATCTAGTTTCATTTCCGCTTATGTTTATTATTTCAGACCTGTTAAGTTTCATAGCCTTCAAGAACGCTTCCAGAAAGTCATCGATGTACATTACAGACAGTCTCGGGTTTTTCCCTTTGTTGAAAAGTGTAATAGGACTGCCATTTATTACGCTGTTTATTATTCTCATTATCCATCTTGTTTCGTCCTGCTTTCCGCCGTAAATATAGAAAGGTCTTAATATTATCGTGGTGAACAAATTGGAATATCTTTGTACTAGTGTGTCTGCAATTGCTTTTGTGTAAGAATAAAAGTTTACATCAAAATTCATGGGCATTGTCTCGCTGAATGGCTGGTCAGAATACTCGCCGTATACCCCGCCGGTTGATGTGTAAATAAATTTTCCAGCCTTTGCGGATTTCGCGTATTCCAAAAGATGAAGCGTGCTCAAGACATGCAGATTAAATGCATCTACTCGGTTTATCTTTTCCATATCTAGCTCAGCAGCAAGATGGATAATCCAGTCAATCTTCTTTGGAAATTTGCTTGTGTCTAGTCCCTTGCTCAGGTCAGCATAGTAAAACTCGCACTTTATTCCTTCTGGTTTTTTCCTGCCAACGACAAAAAGCCTGTTCCTTTCGTGAAGCTCCCTTGTTATGCAGCTTCCTAAAAAACCATTAGCTCCAGTAATCAAAATATTTTTTTCTTCTGTCATTCTTCTATGCTTACCCAGTGACCGCCAGTGCTTGCAGATTTCTCAATAGCCTCAAGAACCTTGACAACCTGCAGTCCAGAATTTCCATGTGCCATCGGTTTCTTGTTTTTTGATATGCTTTCAACAAAATCAGCGCATTCAAGTCTTAGGGGTTCTACAGAACTGACATGTGGTATATAAACATCACCCTCCCTATAGATTGTGTTTGAAACAGCTACTTCCCCAACGTCGAACTTGTTATCAACACCCTTGTCATATATCCTGATTTTCTCAACTGGGTCCGTGTCATCGTAAAATATCATTTTCTTGTCGCCTATAAAGGTCATGTCTCTCATCTTTTTCGGGTAAAGCCAGCTCATGCTAAGATGCGCCGAGACGTTGTTCTTGAGCATGACATCAATCTGTGCAATGCTGTCTGTATTGTTTATTAAGTATCCTTTGTGTGTTATTGCTCTCACCTTGTCAACAGCGCTTCCAGTTGTATAAAGAAGAATTGATATGTCGTGCGGGGCAAGGTCCCATACAACATTATAATCGCTTTGAAGCCTGCCAAGGTTGTGCCTTCTTGCCTCTATGTGCGCTAGCTTGCCCACTGTCCCCCCAGTAAGAAGTTCCTTAACTTTATTCACAGAAGGGCTGTACTCAAAAGTGTGTCCTACCATAAGAATTTTGCCTTTTTTCTCAGCAAGATCTATCAGTTCTTTTGCTTCCATACTTGATTTTGTCATTGGCTTCTCAATAAGGATATGCTTCCCAGCCTCAAGTGCTTCTTTTGCAAGAGGATGATGGGTATGTATTGGTGTTGCAATAACAACGGCGTCAACTTCCTTGCTGTTTAGCACGTCTTTGTAGTTTGTTGTCTTAGCTACATGGGGGTACATCCTTCCTATGCTGTTTAATCTTGCCTCATTTGAATCGCAAATAAACTTAAGATGCGAATTTTCTATCTGGTAGAAATTTCTAATTAAATTAGGTCCCCAGTATCCGCATCCTATAACAGCTATATTTACCATTTGATCTCACCACGCCTCAACTGGAGTCAACTGGAATAACTTCTTTAAATACCCGGGCTTTTGTTTTTCCTGCTCCAGCAACCAGTCCATATACATTTTAATACCGTTCTTTACATCTACTTTTGCCTCGAATCCAAGCAGTTTCTTTGCTAGTCTGTTGTCTCCAAAGTGCATTCTTACATCTGCAGGCCTTGGCTTGTACTTCATCGGTTTCAGGTCTGCTCTGCCAGTAATCTCTAAGACATATTGGGCAATCTTATTTACAGTTATTGGCTGACCTCTTGAAATGTTAACTGGTCTGCCTCTTAAGAAGTCTGCCCCGCCGACTGCAACAATGCCTTCAGCATCATCTCTAACGTAAGTGTAGTCCCTGCATTGTTCCCCATCCCCGTAGATAACCGGGGGGTGGCCGTTTAAAACACGAATTAAGAATCTGGGGATTACAGTCCCGTAGATCCCATGAACGTCTGCCCTTGGTCCATATGCGTTAAATGGTCTTACAATCTGTGTTTTCAATCCGTAAGTCAGTCTGTAGGCATTTACATAGTGCTCGCCTGCAACCTTGCTTGCCCCGTACGGCGTTGTTGGCTGCAATGGGTGCTCCTCATCCATGGGCAGTCTTACAGCAGAGCCGTATGCCTCTGAAGATGAGATGTAAACGAATTTCCCGATATTGTTCTCTGTTGCCGCCTGCAGCAGATTTAATGTCCCGTTGATATTGACATCGTTAACAAGGAAAGGGTTCTTAATTGATAACCTCAGGCATTGCACTGCCAGATGGAAGACATAGTCAGCATCTCTTACTATCATCCTCATCTTTTTCAAGTCCCTGATGTCGTCCTTGATAAACTTAATATTCTTGCCGTGGTGCTTTATTTTCTCTAGGCTGCCAACTGACAAGTCATCCAGGACAGTTACGTCATTGCCAGCCTCAACAAGAACATCAACAACATGGCTTCCGATGTTTCCAGCTCCGCCAGTGACGATGACTTTCTTGTTTTGAATTTTCATTATGTAACCCCCGGCATATTGCTTTTACCTTGCTTTAAATAATTTATGGACTCTTGGTAAAAAACCCCTTTATTGTGTTAATAACGTAATTTACTTCTTCTTCTTTTATCTCAGGAAACATTGGCAGTGATAGTATCATTTTGCTTTTGCTTTCTGCAACTGGGAAACTTCCTTCTTTGTAACCAAGATGATTGTAGGCAGGCTGAAGATGTATTGGTATTGGATAGTGTATCCCTGTTGCAATCCCTTTTTGTTTCAAATATTCCTGTAGTTTGTCTCTTTTCTCAGTTTCAACAACATACAAGTGATAAACATGCTCTGCATAAGATGCCTCTTTTGGAATTTTAACCACATCTTTAAGGCCTTCATTGTAAATTGCTGCGGATTTTCTTCTTTTTTTGTTCCATTCGCTAAGATGCCTTAATTTTATTCCGAGAATTGCTGCCTGCATGTTGTGAAGCCTGCTGTTAACCCCCCTTACTGCATGGACATTTTTTTCCTTCTGCCCGTGATGACGCAGCATTTTAACTTTCTCAGCCACATCCTCATTGTCAGTTACAACAGCCCCGCCCTCGCCGAAAGCGCCAAGATTTTTCCCAGGGTAGAAGCTAAAGCACCCAGTCTCAGCAACAGGCACGGTTTTTCCCTTGTACTTTGCCCCATGCGCCTGGCATGCGTCTTCAATTACAAATAAGTCATTATCATCAGCAATTTCCAGAATTGGATCCATGTCTGCTGATTGCCCGTACAAATCAACAGGAATTATTGCTTTTGTTTTTGGTGTTATTGCCTTCTTGATTTTATCAACATCAATATTGTTTGTTTCGTCATGAGCATCAACCAAAACAGGATTCAATCCAAGCCTTGATGCAGGTGTAACAGAGGCAATAAATGTGTTTGCAACAGAGATTACCTCTCCAGAATTTATTCCATAAGCCCACAAGGCAAGCTCTATTGCATCAGTGCCGTTTGCAACACCAACACAGTACCTTTTTCCGCAGAAGTTTGCAAAATCTTTCTCAAACTGCTCAAGTTCAGCCCCCAGTGTAAAGTTACCTTCTGCCATAATCTTTTCAGTAACAGGCAGTATATCATTTCTCAGAGAAGCAAATTGCCTTCTTAAGTCTATAAAAGGGACTCTCATTTTACTTTGTCGTAAATCTCCTGCAGTTCTTTGAATCTTTCTTTGTATTTTTCATCTCTTATATCCCCGATAACCTTAGCAGGATTTCCAGCAACAACACCATAATCAGGCACATCCCTAATTACAACACTTCCAAGCCCTACTAAGCAGAACTTTCCCAAGGTAATCCCGCAGAATATCTTAGAGCCAGCGCCGATTATTGCGTAATCTCCAATATTTGTTTTTTCAAGTTTTTCAAGCTCTTCCCTTTTCATAGATTTAATTGCAGATGGATTGGGGTCATTAGTAAAAACAACCCCGGGCCCTACAAAAACATAATTTCCTATACTTACATAATCCGGAACAAAAACATGTGACTGAAACCTGCAGTGACTTCCTACCCTTACGTTTGGCTTAATTTCTGTAAAACTCCCAACTTGTGTATCTTCTCCTATGTTTACTTCTCCGTCTTCAGCCCCATAAACATTGCAGAAGTGCCAAATTTTGCTGTCCTTGCCGAGCCTGACGTGCTCGT
>CAYIQA010000043.1:0-4533 GCA_964365475.1 Candidatus Woesearchaeota archaeon
CTTAATCCTGAAGCCATGTTTATTAAGCAGATAAAGAACACCAACATCAAAAGCCCAGCCCTCATTTCTTATCTCCGGCAAGATCTTTGAGATAGCCTCTTTCTTGAAGACTTTAGCTCCTGCCTGCGTGTCTGTGTAATTAAGGCCTAAGACTGACTTAACCAATAGATTAAATCCGCGAGATGCAAGCCTTCTAAGTATGGGCTGCCTTTTTGTTATGACAGAACCAGGCAGCCAGCGGGAGCCCATAACACAGTCGGCATTCCCTGCATTGTTTATAATGGAGAAGACTGCATCCGGCTTTGTCGCATTGTCTGCATCAACATAGACTATAAGGCTGCCAGAAGCCATCTTGAAGCCTTCTATTATGGCGCCGCCCTTTCCCACCTTGTTTGGAATTACTTTGTACTTGATTTCCTTGTTCTTTTTCGCTAATTTCTCGACTATTGCCGGGGTGTTGTCTGCGCAATTATTCGGAATGACAACCAGCTCAAATTTTATTTTTTCTTTCCTGAAGAAATTTAGATAGGAATTTATTGTGGATTCTATTACTGCCTCCTCATTAAGAGCAGGTATTATTATGCTTAGGTCCATGCTGCAAGTGCCTTTTAGTCTATTTATAACTATTATGAACCGCCGGGGGCAGGAATTTCCTAAGCTCTAAACAGTTTTTTACGAGCTTAATTTGAACCTGCAAGTCCTTAAAGGACGCCGATTCTCGAGATCGGTGCACTACCGGATTATGCGACCCCGGCAATCACAACTTTTTTAAATGAACCCTAGTTTTTAAAACCTATGGAACCTATTTTGCACTGGATTATCCCAACCGCCATCCTTCTCGCTGTCTTTCCAAGGCTTGACAGGAAGATGGTTTTGCTTCTGAGCCCGCTGACATGGATTCCGGATATTGACGCATTCATACCGGGCATGCACAGGATTTTGTTTTACAATGTATTCTTCGTTGTGGTAGCGTTCCTGATACTCTACAAGTTTTTGGGAAAGACAAATGCATTCATAGGGCTTTATTTCCTGGCCTCGCACATACTTCTTGACTTAAGCTATCCTGGCGTGGCCCTGCTGTGGCCCTTTGTGAAAAATTATTATTATTTTAATGTGAACATAAACAGCAATGCAGGATTCATAATAGACTTAAATCCAGGAATTCTTTCCATAGAGGAGGGCTTCAGGATGACCTATGACTACATGTTTACAAACGGCTTTCTTATGATTGCACTAGTGGTTGCGGTCCTGGTTGCTTACTACATTATTGAAAAGAGAAAGAAAAAATGAGACCACAATTTCACTTTTTAAGCTCGGTGCTGCTGATTTTCGCAGCTTTGAAAATCTATCCTGACCTTGGAATGAATGCGCTGTGGCTTTTTGTCGGAAGTTTTGGAATAGATTTTGATTACTACCTGTTTTACATTTACGCAACAAAGGACTACAATCTTGGGAGGATGCTTGAACACTACGAAAAGCACAGAACAGACATGGGACAAATAAGAATTTTTCATACTGCTGAGTTCTTGATATTGATGATTGTAGGGAGTTTCTATTTAGATTTTGTAAGGTTGACATTAGTTGGCATGATACTGCACCTCTTGCTTGACCTGCTTGACCTGATAATAATGAGAAGAAACTACAGAAGGAGATACTTCTTCATAACAAACTGGATCAGGGAAAAGTTTATAAAAAAAAGATGAGAGAGAAAAGCAATGGCTACTAATTTTAAGGGGATAATCCTGGTGGTAATCTGCTCTGTTCTCGCCGCTGTAGCTCAGATATTCCTGAAGCTCGGTGCTAATGAAATAAATTTCAATTTTGTTGAAATTGTGACAAATTCCTATGTTCTGCTTGGAATGCTCAGTTACTTTGTCGGGATGCTTGTGCTGATGCTTGCCCTAAAAAAAGGCAACCTGAATGTGCTTTATCCGTTTGTTGCCTTGAGCTATGTGTGGGTCAGCTTAATGGCGATTTACTTCCTGAATGAAAAGCTGACATTGATGCACTGGTCAGGAATACTTTTTATTGTGGCTGGCGTAAGTTTTATAGGGGCTGGTAGCGAATGAGCTTTGCTGCGATATTAATAACGCTTGTAACTGCAATAATAGGAAGCTTCGGCGCCATTTACCTAAAGAAGGGGGCTAGAGACTACAAATTTCCGTTTGAAGGATTGTTTACCAACATAAATTTGATTACAGGAATAGTCCTTTATGTGATATCCTTGATAATTTTTATAGCTGCTTTGAGACTTGACAGAATATCGCTGCTTTATCCCATTGTTGCCACAGCATACATATGGATAAGCCTGCTGTCTATCTGGATATTGAAAGAAAAAATGAATTTGTGGAAGTGGATTGGGATTTTTTTGATAGTGATAGGAATAAGTTTTATAGGGATCAGCTAGAATGAAAGAAGAATTTTTTATACCGATACTGAGGGATCTTCGAGCTTCTGTGATCAGGAAGTACATAAAGAAAGGCAGCATAATAGCAGACATTGGGTGCGGAACAGAAGCCCAGTTCCTGAAGACTCTTGATGGAATGAAGGAAAGAATAGGCATAGACATGAAGCTTACTGCCAGAAAAATAAGGGGGATTAAGCTCGTTAAGAGAAAGATTGCAAAGAAAATACCCCTGAAAAGCAACAGTGTTGGCTGCATAACAATGCTGGCTGTCCTGGAGCATTTAGATCATCCTGTTGATGTAATAAAGGACAGTTACAGGGTGCTAAGGGACAATGGAGTATTAATCCTGACAACGCCTTCAAAATTCTCAATACCGATAGTCTGGACACTAGCCAACCTGGGGCTATCAACGCCCGAGGAATTCTACGAACATAAATATTACTTCACAAAGAACCAGCTTAAAAAAATTCTGGAAGATGCCGGCTTCAGAAATATTAAGGTGAAAAGATTCCAGCTCGGCCTGAACAAGTATGCCATAGCCTACAAATAATTATTTTTTTTATTTTTTTGCAACCACAATGTAATTCGTCGTGAACATCGGGTTGAAAAATATTTTGTCCAGCCTTTTTGCAAGAAAGTTTATTAGGACTATTATGGGCAGTGCAAATATTTTTGGAAGGACATCGCTTATGCCCCAGTTTATGAACTGGGATATTGAAAGCAGGGCGCCACCATTCTCCTTTATTGTGATAATCTTGAATTTTTTGAAGAGGACATACCTAAATGCCTGCCTGGTAAACCTGAAGTAATCGTGCGGCATGCCGTGAAGTGGATTTGCCATGTGGGTTGTGAGGATGCATATGCCGCCCGGCTTCAGAATCCTGTAGATTTCATCAATCACCTTTTGCGGATACGGAACGTGCTCCAAGAGCTGGGATGAAAAGACAGTATCGACAGAACTGCTTCTTATCGGCAGTTCCTGGGCGTCTGCTATTATATTTGACGGGCTCTTTTCATTCAGGGAATTGTCAAGCCTTATATATTTCTTAACGTACTTATCAAAAAATGGCTTGTATGGGGCCTTGCCAGAGCCCAGATCAAGAAGAACTCCTTTTGCGTGGTGGGCATGATCCCTTATGTCGTCTGAAATAGCTGAGAGCTGCAGATAGATATCGCTTGTTATTGAAGTGTTTCTGACATCTTCCGGGCTTCTGTCAACATAATTTCCTGTTTTGTATTCCATTTTGCTTCAGTCAAAAAACCTGTATTTTATTATGTAATAAAGATGGACCAGGCCATCCTTCCATGTTATTTTTTTGCCCTCCCTGAACGTTCTTGGGTTAAAATTTATCGGCACCTCATATATTTTATAGCCCCTCTTCAGTATTTTAGCTGTTATCTCGGGCTCAAAATCAAACTTCCTGGCTTTCAGATTCATGCCCCTGACGACTTCTCTCCTGAACATCTTGTAACATGTCTCCATGTCTGTTATCCTGCAATGATAAAGCATGTTTGTAAAAAATGTTAGTATCTTGTTTCCGAAATAGTGCATTGTGTGCATCTGCTTCCTTGTCAGGCTGGACATTCTCGTGCCATAGACAACATCTGCTTTTAGACTGTGCATAGCATCGAGAAGTATCCTATAATCTCCAGGATTATACTCAAGGTCGGCGTCCTGGATTATTATTACAGAGCCAGTAGCATGAGACAAGCCGGTTCTTACTGCAGCGCCCTTTCCCCTGTTGACTTGGTGAAAAAATTTCTTTATGTTTCTTCCCTTAAGGTTTCTTATGAAGTCTGCTGAACCGTCTGTAGAGCAGTCATCTATTACAATGATCTCCTTCCCGAAACCGTCAATCCTGACGCTTTCAACCCTCTTTATGATTTCTGCAAGGGTCTTCATCTCATTGTAGACTGGTATCAATACTGAAAGTTTCATAGGGGGCTGTTTTACTTAACTGCATTATTAAAGCTTTTCATTTTGCTGAGGAAAGGTTTTTAATTAGCAGGTATTAAGCGGGTTATGGTTGATTTTGAGGATATTTTAAAGAATAAACATCTGCATTTTTCTGCTGTCCTTGTTGTATTCTTTATTGTATTCTTCTGGCAATATGGCCTTAATTTTG
>CAYIQA010000044.1:0-4260 GCA_964365475.1 Candidatus Woesearchaeota archaeon
TTAAAAGTTAAACAAGCCGCCAAGGATGTAAGAGATTGCCTTTCTTGAGAGGAAGAACATCGCCAATGTTGCCAGTATTATGAACGGGGCGTACTTCAAGCCATCCCTGCTTCTTCCTTTTGTGATTGCGCCGACAACCAAGGAGCTGAGGATTGATGTTGTGATAAGGCTTGTTATTGCATACATTATCACAAATCTGGGCTCTATTGTTATCTGGGTTATCTTTAACGGTATGTCAATAGCAGTTGTCTGCGGAATCCTTATCTGGGCAAAGACCTTTTTAAGCACCTCTATCAGGAAACTGCTCAGCCCGTAAAGCACTGGCGCGCCAAAGCCAACTGCAGCCACCACAAATATGACATAAGACATGACGCTTGACCTGATCTTCTGGTCAGTTAAGTCCTCATCCCTTAAATTTCTTGCGGTATTCTCCAAAAGATCTGACAGCTCCCCGCCAGACTTCAATCCGGCAACAATAAGAAGAAGCGACTTCTCAAGCTTGTCTGATTTTACCCTGTCTAGCATGGACACCAAAGAATCTTCAACAGTCTTGCCTATTGTCACCTCCTTTCCAACTCTCTCAATCTCCCCCCCTAGAACACCGAATTCTGGCCTGGCGGAGAGCATCAATGCGTTGTCAACTGTCAGACCGGCCCTAAGGTTAGATGCCATAAGCTGAAGAACATCAGGAAGAAATTTCTCAACTTCATATGCTTTTCTTGTGACCTGCAAAAATATCCACATGTAGATCATAGATTCAAATGTCATAAAGCCGGCCAGCCATGTAATCCAGAAAGGGATTTTTATTATTGGCGAGAGCTGAAATGCAGCCACAAGACCAAGACCGATGCCTGAAATCATGATAAAGCCCACAAACCTGTCTGGCTGGGTCTTTACCTGGGAGTACTTGAGCATGGCTATGTAATTCTCCCTCAGTTTTTTTGGATAAAATTTTGAGAAGAAGCGGTACATTTTAGCTCAGCAGGTTCGGCCTCCTTGATCTTATTATGCCTATGAATAAAAACTGGAAGATGATAGTTCCTGAATAAAGGCTCCAGAATATGACTTTTATGCCGAAGTCTGATATTGCAACAAATGAAGATAAAAGTATTATGAATGTTGTTCCCAGCGACGGGGCTATAACTGCTATCAGCAGGTAGAACATTGCCACCGGCTTCAGCTGGGCACCATACTTCTGGATCTGGATAATCTGGAATTCAGAGAGGGAGCTGATTGTGTCTTTCATTACCAAAGTCAGGTCTGTGCCTGTCTTCATGCCGTTTGTCATCTGCCAGACTGCCCTCCTGAAATACGTTGAAGGATTCCTTGATGCAAGATCTTCCAGGGTTGATATTTGCGACCTTCCTGCATTAATCTCCCTTATTGCCTTCTCAAATTCTTCAGACACTCCGCCGTAGCCTCCCTGGGCAATTGACACTATTATGTTGAAAAGAGGAACGCCAGCGTTCAGCTGGACAAGAATGTTCTGAAGCGCAGGAAGAAGATTCTTTTCTATGCTCTTTACTCTTTTGTTTGCATACATTTTTGGGTATGCCAGCTTCTGCACGAAGATGACAAGCGATATTATCAGCACTATCCCCAGACCAAGAAATATATTCAGCCCGATCTTTGTCATGAAAAGAGCGAAAACTGAGAGAAAAACAAACATGATTAATGTTGAGGAGATGCACATTGCAATATAATCAATGGCATTAAGGTTAACCTCTGCCTGCACCAAGTTGGCCTGAAGGTCTGGAAGGCTGCTTCTTACAGGTCTTGCCAGGCCGTAAAATGGCTTGGATACCTTCTTAAGCTGGGGCATTGGCATCATGCCCATCGGGATTCTAAACATTTTTGCTCACTTCATTTTTGCCCGCTTTCTGCTTAAACCTCTTCAGCAGGGATTCTTTGTCAAGATAGAAATCCTTCATGATATCCCCGACTTTCTCAACCTGCCTTATGTTCTGCTTCACCATGGCCATTAGAATATTTTCTTTTTCATTAAGGTCATCCTTTATCTCCTGCAGTGACATTCCTGTTCTCCTGCTAAGCTCCTCGAATAAGTTAACAGGCTGGTTGTGGGCAACAACCTTGTCTTCAGCAGGCTTCCACCTGAATATTATGTTTGGGTTTATTATAGACTTGCCTTCCTCCTCTGTAGCAATAAACTCCCCTACCTGGTAGATTCTTCTAAGGCCCTTTCTCCTGTCCCTGTACATCACTATGTTAAGATTAACAGACTCGAGAAGATTTGGGGGAACTTCTATTGGCGGATGAGTCAGGCGGTCAATTGTCTCCTTTACAGAATCTGCGTGAACTGTTGCATAGACTGAGTGGCCTGTGTGCATTGCCTCGAAAAGAACCTGGGCCTGCTCCTTTGTTCTCATCTCTCCAAGTATAATCCTGTCAGGCCTCATTCTTAAGGAGTTTATCAGCAGGTCAAGCATTGAAACTTCGCCTTTGCCTTCTGCATTCGGCTCTTTTGTCACAAGCGGGCACCAGTAAAGGAATGTTGGCAGGTTAAGCTCGCGGGTGTCCTCAATGCTTATTATCCTCTGGTTCGGGGGTATGAAAGGCATGCACAAGTTAAGCAGTGTTGTTTTTCCGCTTGCAGTTCCCCCGGAGACAAGCATGTTCATCTCATACTGGATAGCAAGCCACATTAAGGAAAATAATTTGGCATTGCAAGTTCCGTTCTTTATGAAGTCAGTAACAGTCCACGGGTCTCTTGCAAATCTCCTGATTGTGAGGGAGTTTCCTTTTGTTGATACTGGGAACAAGACCACGTTTACTCTGTCTCCTGTCATGAGGTGGGCGTCAAGCATGGGGCTCAGCGTAGTGACCTGCCTTCCTATTCTCCTTGCAATTATGTTTGCTATGTTTTGTATTTGTGACTCTGAGCTTATCACTAAATTTGTTATAAGCCAGCCGTGCTTCTTGTGGTAAACCCTTATCGGCTCTTTTGAAGATGTAATGACAATCTCCTCCAGGTTATCATCGTTTACAAGATACTCAACCTTGTCAAGGCCCAAAGTTTCCTGGATCAATACTGAAAGGAGGAAGTGAAGAGTCTCCTCGTCAATGTTTGGCAGGGCATTCCTAATAAGTATTGCCGCCTGCTCCTTGAATTTTATTTTCAGCTTGTCAATCGCCTTCGGCTCAAGGACTTCTGCAGAGCTCACAGCAACTGTTGTAACAAGCTGCGACTTTATGTGCTCCATCAGCGCCAAAGTTGCAGGATTAAGGTAGGGGATAATAAGGTGATACTGCTTGATATTGCCCTCCCTTCTTGTGATGCTTACTTCCAGGTCAAGCTCGTTTGCTTTTATTCTGTAGCTTTCGATTTCTTCCATCTTAACTCCGGCTCCCCAAGCACTGGATAATAAATCTCGATAAGGCCATATTTCTCAAGAATGTTGGCCCATTCTTCAGCCTGCTTCTTGTTTATCTTGAACCCGCCATAAACCTCGCTCAACTTGACAGCACCCCTCTTTTTTATTGTGTCGTATAATCTGTCCAAGTCTGTCTCGTGTCTTATTAATGTTGCGGTGACTTTGAGATATTCTTTTCTTGGCTGGAACTCTGCCCCTTCCCTTACAGCCTCCTGCTCCTTTTCGAAGAGGTACTGCTTGCCATATAATGAATCGTAGCACTCTTTCACATCCTGCTCAGGCCAGCCAGCATTAAGCGCAGCCTGTATTATTATATCCTCTGGATACTTCTGCTCAATCGCCCTTTTCATGTATTTCCTAAGCACATTAAGCTCGTATCTTTTTATCAGGACCTCGACAATGTCAGGACCTGCTGTCTCAGTTTCATAGGCTTCTTCAACAAGGCTTCTCGGCCATCCTGAGCTTATTGCTGACTCAATAATCTGCTCCTTCTTGAAATCTACCTGAAGCGCCCTTCTGATAAAATGCCTCAGCAATTTAATCTTCTTGCTCCTCTTCATCTCCTTGCCTGACTTGACAGCCTCTTCCTGCTCCTTTTCCAGTGCAAGCGCTTCAGCTTCCTTCTCAATGCCAGACTTTCTCTTCCTGAAGATGTACTTTGCCGAGTAAAACAGGGCAATCAGCGCAATAATGTTAATAACTAAAAGGATGTAATACCAGGATGGCTTCTCAGATATTGTAACAAGCTGGATTATTATTAAGTAAAGCATCAAGGCAACAAGAATAAGGAAGATCATTATCTTGGACAAGTCAATCCTGCTCTTATGTGCTATCTCAGGAACGCCTGCTTTCTGCCTTTCTGCAGGCT
>CAYIQA010000045.1:0-4218 GCA_964365475.1 Candidatus Woesearchaeota archaeon
GACACAGGTAGCATTGACAACCAGGTTATTTCCCGAAACCTTGCTTGGTGTCCAGCTTATATCATTTGTAACCCCTATCCAGAATGTCTGCTCAGCAGTGTTTCCTCCCACCCTGTGTGCAGGACCGAATGTAGAACCGCCGTCTCCGCTTACTTTTACATCAATATATCCCCTGATGTTGCTTGCAAAGAAATCTGCTCTTACAGTAACATTATCAACAGTAGAACTGTCTTTTATATTAAAGCCATAGCCAGTCCATGTTCCGGATTTGTCCTTTGTTGCTGTTGCCCTATTTGAATTATCTGCGTTTGCATTAGAACAGTTTGTCCAAGCTCCGCTGCAGCTTGTTGGTGACTTTGTTTGGGATATCGCCAGGACAACCGCAGCTGACAAAATCAGAAAGATTGTAATAATCGGCACAATATTCAGTTTCCTCATCAGACACACCTCCAAGATATTTTTTATATTTACTAAGGCATTATTTATATACCTGCCTCACCACTTTATCATTATAAAAAAGTTAATAAAACCATAAAGGCAATCTTTCACTATGAAATTCATTGTTGAGCATTTGGAGCCAGAACTTTTTGAATGGTGCTTAATTGAATACAAGCACATCTCTAAAATAGTTGGAAAGAACGATTTAATATTCACAAATGTAAAAAAAGGAAAAAACAAATTAATCAAATACGGAAAAGTTTATTCCGAATCAGTTTCGAAATTAAATTTAAGAAACGCATGCATTTTAGATCCTTCTGCCGGGAAAACCTTAAGCAAAAAAGACAATTTTGATTATATAATCCTAGGAGGCATCCTGGGTGATTATCCTCCAAAGAAAAGAACAAAAAAAGAATTGTCTTCAAAATTAAAATTCCCGGCAAGAAACCTTGGCAGGCATCAGTTCTCAACAGACAACGCTGCTTATGTTGCTTTGCAGTTGCTAAAAGGAAAGAAGCTTTCAGACTTAAAATTTCAGTCTGGAATTGAAGTCAGGCTTAACAAAGTAGAAAGTGTTGAGCTTCCTTTCAGGTATGTTATAGTCAGCAACAAACCTTTGATGTCAAAGGAACTGGTAAGGCATTTGAAAGAGAGAAAAGAATTCTAGCTTTTTAACATCTTCTCAACATAGCTTCTTTCTGAGACAAGAACTCTTTTTAACATCATTAAATTTGCTAGTGTATTTTTCCTTTCTTTTTTCTCCATCTCCACATCCCTGTTGTAAGCCTCTAAAGATGTGTAATCTTCTGGTTTTGCTATTAATTGTGTTTCCCTCGCAACCTTAATTCCATGGTCAAGTTTCCTAACAACATCTTCATAACTTAAATTTTCTAATCTGGAGAATTGCTCAAGAAAAAGGCTTATGGCTTTTGCTCTGTATTCCCACCTGTTGTCAAGACCATCTATTCTTATTCTTTGCAATACTGACATTGGATGAACATTCTCTTCTCTAATATCTTTTATTAGCAACCCCCTTCTTTCTCTCCAGCTTTCTTTTGAGGTTGCTTCTTCCCAGTCTGCTAATATCAGCGGTGGCAGCAACAGCCTCTTAAGTTCACTAACTTCCTCACCAAAACCACTAAGTTCATTACCTCTTTTATTAAGCTGGTCTGAGATTAAGTCAGATAAACAAAGACCAATGTCTTTATCACTAGTCGCTCCAGATTTTTTCATATACATAAAGAATTCTGCAAGAGCGTTAAATGCATCTTGTACATATGTTGCATTAACGTCTATGTCTTTTACTTTAAACAATAACCTTCCTCTAGCCACAGGCTCTTTACCACCATATGCAAAAACAGAATAAATTGAGGGGGGTAAAAGGGATTCTCTGAAAAACACCCCAAACAAATCCTTGTTGTGGCCTGCAAATTCGCTAAACCCATCTCTCCTTTTTTCAACTTCTTTCTCAGCGTCTTCGGAGAGTTCAGTTATCTTGCCATCTTCTATCTCGCCATATTCCACATACGTCCCGAAAATCTTCTGTATGTCCTCTGTGCGGTGCAGGGAGAATCCAGTTAATCGATAAATTAATCCATTTAGCCTCTCTGGAGTTGCTCTGTAATCACCCTCTTGCAGGCCAGCCCTTCTGTTGACTTCATCTGCAAAACGCTGTGGCCATTCACCAAGGTTCCTGTATTGGATAATAGACTCCCAAGCTTCCCTAGTGCCTATGTAATCCTGTGACTTCATGAATTTGACAGCCTCAAGCATATCCTCAAGTCTTTTTCTCTTCCCCTGGATTTCTTCACCTTCCATAAACTTGAACAAGAAAGTCTTGTTTATAAATCTTGTGAATTAATAATTATTAATGAGTAGCAACAATTAGCTCATGCTCAGATCATCAGGATTCAGTCCTTTTCTCTGCCTTATTTTCTTCCTTACTTTCTCCTGCAAATCAGTTGGCAGCTTGTCGTATTCCTGGTCAACTATAAAGTAAGTTCCTCTTCCCTCAGTCGCGCTTCTCAAGTCTGATGCCAGGCCAAACATCTCTGCAACAGGCATTCTTGCCCTGATATCTATCTGCTCGCCCTTGTGCTCAATATCAAAAAGCTGGCCCCTCTTGTTCTGCACCAGCTTGGAAATTTCCCCCATGTAGGATGCAGGGCACTCGATTAAAATAACTTGGTAAGGCTCGAATATAACAGCATTGGCATCAACCATTGCCTGCTTTATTGCTTCCCTGACAGCAGGCATTACCTGCGCAGGTCCTCTGTGGATAGCATCCTCATGAAGCTTGCAGTCAGCAACGCCAATCTTCATGCCGATGCACGGCTCTCTTGCAAGCGGCCCTTCCTTCATTACCTGCTCAAACCCGTCATTGACTAGCTCCTGCACCTCCCCAATGTGCACAATCCCCCTTGTCTCATCAAATAATATATTGCCGTTGCAGACCTTTCTTATCTTCTTTGCTTCCTTAACAGGTATCCCGTATTTCTCAAGCTGCAGGTAAAATTCAGTGTCGTACTTCTTGAACCCGCCCTCGGAAATCACGCCGTCCTTGATCAGCTTTGCATACTCTGCAGAAATTGGCTCAACTTTGATGTAAAACTTGTTGTGCTTGTTTGGGCTTTTTCCCTCAACAGTCCCGCTCTCCTTCAGAATAGTTTCTCTGTAAACAACAATAGGCTCTCCTGTCTTGACCGGAAAGCCCCTCTCATCCCTGATCCTATTTTCAATAATCTCCAGGTGAAGCTCGCCCATGCCATGTATTAAGTTTTCTCCAGTCTCTAAATTAATAGTAACTTTAAGTGAAGGGTCTTCCTTGGCAACCTTCTTCAGGATCTCAACAAGCTTCGGCAGGTCCTGCGGCTTTGCAGGCTCAATTGATTTTGTAATTACAGGCTCAAATATATGCCTCATCTCCTCAAACGGCTGCTCTTCCCCAAGTGTTATTGTCTCGCCAGCAAATCCAGAAACGCCGCCAAGTGCAATAACATTTCCAGCAACAGCCTCTCCAATCTGCTCCGGCTTAATCCCGCGATACATGAAAACTTGCGCAATCCTCTGCTTCTGCTTCGCATTGTTGAGATAAACTTCAGTTCCCTCCTTTAAGGTTCCTGAGAATAATCTCCCAGCTGCCATCTCCCTGCCGAATCTTGGGTCAATAGTAATTCTTGTAATAACAAAAGCCGGCTTTCCGTTTGGATTGCAGTTTACCAGGTCTTTTCCAAAATCAGATTTTAAATCGCCCCTCCAGATGTGCGGAATCCTGTATTTCTGAGCTTCAATTGGATTAGGCAGGTGCTTAATTACCATGTCAAGAATGACTTCGTAAACAGGGGCATTCTTCCATATCCAGTCCTGCATCTCCTGCTCTGTCTTCCCAGACTTGTAGAGATCAATAACATCCTTGAAGTTCACATTTCTCTTCTTCATGAAATGCAAACTTAATCCCCAGTTTTCCCTTGCAGATCCAAAACCAACGCTTCCATCCTGGATGCTGACCTTCCATTTCTCCTTGAATTCAGGCTCTGCAATCTGTTCAATAAGCTTGTTGAACTGTGTGACTATCTTTATGAATCTCTCCTGCATCTGCTCTGGGTTTAGCTTAAGTTCGTTAATTAGCCTGTCAACCTTGTTAATGAAAAGAACCGGTTTTACTCTCTCCCTGAGAGCCTGCTTGATAACAGTCTCAGTCTGCGGCATGATTCCTTCAACAGCACAAACAAGAACAAAAGTTCCGTCAATTGCGCGCATTGCCCTTGTGACATTTCCGCC
>CAYIQA010000046.1:0-4139 GCA_964365475.1 Candidatus Woesearchaeota archaeon
GAAGCTCTTGAAAAAGAACATCATAAAGACCGTGCTCTTCTTGTTTTTTCTGCTGATGGGCATAGCCTTGGTTGTTAATGGACTACTGAAGGTGCTGACTAGGTCTATACCAATTGAATACCTGCTTATAGTGGCAGGAATTATCAGCATACTTGTGGCAATGAACATCAACAAGAAGGACGCAGAGTAAACCCAAAACAAACAGTTAACTTTAAAAATACCCTTTCTTGCATTTAAATAATGAGAGAGCTAAATATAGTTCCGTGCAAGGGCTGCGGGCTCAAAGTCCCATACACAGACCTGAAGCCTTCTAAAACCAGCAGCGTCTGGGTCTGCCCGAACTGCATAAACAAGGAGATAAAGAAGAAAGAGACTGTAAAAAAGTCTGAGATTATTCCTACCAGGGCTTCACAGCCATCTTCTTCAGCATCTTCAAGGGAATCAAGCTACAAGTGCGAGAGATGCGACCACAAGATAAGAACAATCAAGAAAGTTTCTTCTGATTTAATGTGCCCTTTCTGCGGCGAGAAGGGAACTTTAAGGCTACAGAAGACCTCTGCGGAAATTCTGAAAGAAGTTGAGTCAATATGGGAAGAATAAGGTCGACTCCCATAAAGAGAACTGGAATAAAGCTTTTTAGTACTAACAAAGACCTGTTCAAGGGGGATTTTGAATCAAACAAGAAGCTGATTGATTCCCTAGTAGAGACAAGATCCAAGAAATTGCGCAATGTTCTTGCAGGCTATGTAACACACCTTGTAAAGAAGTCAAAAAGAAAGCCGAGGAGAAGAAAAGAACCTGAGCAGCAGTTCGACAGAAGAAGAGATAGGATGCCAAGAAGGAGAAGCTACTAATGAGCACAGAACCAAAAGAGACTCTTGACGGGAAGCTAAGATTTTTTGATTTTCTGGATGAATACTTTTTTGCAAGCGCAGGTTATGTTGGACATACAAAAAAGGACAAAGCCCGCATGAGAAGAAGTATTAGAGAAGTGTGGGCCAATATAAAAGAACACTGCACAGGCGCAGGAATATACTATGAAGCATACGCCAGAAGGGTAAGAAGGGAACTTGCAGAATTTGAAAGCAGATACGGATTTAGAAGATTATCCCTAAGAAAGATTATTTCTTGACTCTTAGGCCGTCGCCTGCAAATATGTTCTTTGCCAGGTCTGCTATTTTCTTCTGGTCCTGGTTGTGAAGAACATTTGGATCCCCGTTGTTCTGCACCCTCGGCTTCATGGAAATGCTCTCAAGAAGCTCCTTCCTGAAATCATCATTGATTTCCTTCCTCTCAAGATTCTCAACTTTGGGCACAGGCGCTGCAGGCCTTAATCCCCTGTTTGGATTTGCAAAATTTGACAGAAGTCTGGCTGCCTCCTCCTGGGCCTCTTTTGAATAATCAAGTTTTTCAGCCATATCTACTGATTAAGTCACTAACATCTTATTTAAAAACATTTCGGAATCAATAAGTTTTCTTTTTCTCCCCAGATCTTCTTGCATAGCCTGATTTTTCCTCCTCTTCCTCCTCTTTCCTCGCACCAGAAAGATAGATTGAATCACCGCCAGCCTGCTGCTGTGACAAATATCTTACTGCATTGTCTTCGCTTGCGCTTCCCGGCCTGTAATCCGAAGTCTTTATTCCAGAGTCCTTGTCGCTTAAATTAGCCCCATAGCTTGCTGCAAATGGATTGCTTGCCTCGCCAGTATGCGCAGGATTAAATGGATGGCTTTGCCCGCACTTGCATCCAAATTCCATTGTGCCGACATTTGCCTCGTACTTCTTCCCGCTTTCCTCGCTTTTTCCCTTTCTTGGAGCGCCGCTTTTAGCAGCTAGTCCGGAATTATCACCATTAAGGCTGAATGTTTCTCCGCCAACATTTACAAAAGCTATGCCGTGCTGCCCGCCAGACTTCATATGCTTCTTGAACTCCTCGCTTTCCTCAGCAGACTTCAGCATGGCAGCTGCCTCAGCCTTCTTCAGGTCCTTGTCGCTTATCAAGGCCTCTAAATTGTCATCAGTAAATCTCATTTTAGTCCTCGTACTCAGTTATTGACCTTGCAGGATATCCCTCATTATAATTAGCAAGAAGCTCGTAGCTCTCCTCAACCAAATCTTTGCCATGGCTCTTGTTTTTATAATCAGCTATTGCCTCGTTCAATGCGCTCACAAAGCACTCAACAGCATGCTTCTCGTCACTCTTAGCATTAAGAAGAACCTCGACTTCCTTGTTTGTCAGCTTAACAACCTCATTAACTTTTTTGTTCTTAATTATCTTGATTATTTTCTCAGCGACGTCTTTTACAAACCTGCATCCGGAAGCATCAATATTTGCCCTTGCAACTTTCCCGTCCTCGACATTTATAGAAATAGCTAGACTATCATTGCATCCGTTTCTCTTGTAGCTGAATTTTCCGCTTGCACTTATTTCCATGTTCAAAGGTCTGAACAATCCCGCGTGAAGCCGCAGTTCTGGCATTTTATCTTGCAGTGCTTCTTGATCTGCATTTCCTCGCCGCAGACCTCGCAGTAGAACACCTTTTCACCATTTTTAACCTTTGCTAACCCTAAATCCTGCTGAACTCTCTTTTTAGTAATAAGGCATCACCCTCTATGTTTGGCGTTTCAGCAATGACAACACCCTTAATCTTGAATTCCTTCCATGTCCTAAGAATATCCTTCCAGTTTAAATCACTGTCTTTTAAGTTCATGTGATTTCTCTCACCTTTCTCAGTGTAATTAACACCAGCTATCTGAATGTGCATGTTGTTTAAGATTTCTCTTCCAAGCCCCTTCTCCAGCTCCTCTAAAAGTTTCCTGAAGGCTTCATAATCATTATTTCCTCCGCCTTCTCTTGCATGATAATGAGCATAATCTATGCACGGCAGCACCAAGTCAAGCTCCTGACTTAATTTTATCAGCTCTTTCAAGTCGCCAAACTGAGTTCTTTTTCCAGTAAGCTCTGGCCTCACCCAGATTTTCAAGCCAGCATCCTTCACCTTGTCAACAACCCTCTTTAGGTTTTCCTTAACTGTTTTGTAGGCTTTCTCCTTAGGATCCTTCATGTAGAAAGCTGGATGAAATGCTGTATTCTCCCCTCCGCACAGCGCAGTTATTATTGCAGAATTTGCAAGCAAATGCACGCTCATGTCCATTTTTCTCTTTTCTTTCGCGTTCAGATTTAAGTAGTAAGGACTATGAGAACTTAATCTCACATCATTTTCTTTTGCAATTTTTTTGACTTCAGGAGCCATATCTTTCTTGATGTTTACAGAATGAACAAACTCAAGCTCAAATGCATCCAGCTCAAGCTCTCTGACTCTCAAGATTCCGTTAATCGTGTTTGATTTCTTAGTTGAATGAGGGATTCCAGCTGTTCCGAATCTTAACCTATCCACTTTCCACCACTTCTTTTATTTTCTCAACAGCAACATTAATTTCCTTCTCAGTATTAAATCTCGACAATGTCACCCTTAACGCCCCTTTAATTTCCTTATCACTTAATTTTATCGCTTTTAAAATATGGCTCGGCCCCTGCTTTCTTGAAGTGCATGCTGAGCCTGTTGATACACAAATTCCAGCCTTGCTTAATGCAATCACCAAGCTCTCACCTTCTTTACCAAGGAAGCTTACGTTGATGTTGTTTATCAACCTTTTTTCTAAGTCTCTCGGCCCGTTTAACTTTGCATTTTTTATTCTTAATAGCTTATCAAGCAACTTATCCCTTAACTCCCTTATTTTTTTATTATTTTTTTCATAATCCCTAAAGGCAATCTCAGCAGCCTTTGCAAATCCAGCTATTGAAACAACATTCTCTGTTCCAGGTCTTAAGTTAAGCTCCTGCTCACCGCCGTACATCAACTTGTTTAATCTTGTTCCCCTTTTAACATACAGAGTAGCAACACCCTTGGGCCCATGTATCTTGTGGCTGTTAACTGTTAATAGAGTTGCATTAATCTCCCTGACATCAATTTTGGTTTTTGTATAGCTTTGAGAGGCATCAAAATGAAATGCAACATTATTTTCCTTGCATATTTTCCCAATCTCCCTGACATCCTGTAAAGTTCCAATCTCGTGATTACCATGGACTATACTCACCAATGCAGCCCCCTTGATTTCTTTTCTCAGCTGCTCAACAT
>CAYIQA010000047.1:0-4124 GCA_964365475.1 Candidatus Woesearchaeota archaeon
ATAATTCTCCTTCATCTCCTCTTCAATTAATCTCTGCTGGATTTCTTCAGGCATTTTGCAAGCCGGCCATTATATGTCCAGGTTCTTCACATAGGAAGCGTGCTGCTCAATAAACTCGCGCCTCGGCTCAACCTGGTCCCCCATCAAGATAGCGAATATTTCGTCTGCAAGAGCAGCATCCTCAATAGTAACTTTCTTTAATTTTCTGTTTTCAGGATTCATTGTGGTTTCCCAGAGCTGATCTGGATTCATCTCCCCAAGACCCTTATAGCGCTGGATGCTGACATCTTTTCCAAGCTCTGAATAAAGATTTTCAAGTTCCTTGTCATTATAACAGTATTGAACCTGCTTTCCTTTTGTGACCTTGTATAACGGCGGTGTTGCTATATACAAATATCCTGCTTCTATTAAAGGGCGCATGTGGCGGTAGAAAAAAGTCAGGAGTAGGCAGGTAATGTGCGCACCATCTATATCAGCATCTGACATAATGATTATTTTATGATAACGGGCCTTTGATATATCAAATTCCTCTCCAATGCCTGTTCCTATTGCTGTTATTAACGAAACAATCTCATTGTTTCTAAACATCTTGTCAAGCCTTGCCTTTTCTACGTTGAGAATTTTACCCCTAATTGGGAGAATTGCCTGGGTCTCTCTTGATCTTGCTTGTTTGCTGCTGCCTCCCGCTGAATCGCCTTCAACAATGAAAAGTTCTGCATCTTCTGGATTCCTTGTCTGGCAGTCTGCCAACTTTCCCGGAAGCGATCCTGAATCCAGGGCAGATTTTCTCCTTGTTAATTCTCTGGCCTTTCTCGCAGATTCCCTTGCCTGGGCCGCTGTCACAATTTTCGCGATAATTGTTTTTGCAATTATCGGGTTTTCCTCAAAGTAGGACGCCAAGTATTCGTAGACAATAGAGTCAACCTGGCCTTTTATCTCTGAGTTGCCGAGTTTTGTCTTTGTCTGGCCTTCAAACTGCGGATGCGGAATTTTCAATGATATTATTACAGTTAATCCTTCTCTTGTATCCTCACCTGATAATTTTAGGTCTGCTATTTTGTTCTTTTTTATGTAGTCATTTACTGCCCTTGTAAGTGCAGTTGCAAAGCCAGAGTAATGAGTGCCTCCCTCAACTGTGTTGATATTGTTAACAAAAGAATGGATGTTTTCATTATAGCCTTCGTTGTACTGCATTGCTATTTCTATGCCTGTCGAGTCAAATGATTTTGAAAGGAAGATAACCTCATGCAATGGGCTTTTTGCCTTGTTGAGATGCATAACAAACTCTTTTATGCCGCCCTGATACTGGAATTCCTCCCTTTTTCCTGATCGTTCATCCTCTATTATTAGTTTCACTCCGCTGTTCAGATATGCAAGCTCCTTTAATCTGGAGGTGATTAGATCATATTTGAATTCTATTGATTGGAATATTGACGAGTCTGGCATAAAGGTTACACAAGTCCCTGTTCTTCCGCTGTAAGTGCCAATTACCTTGACTTCTTCTACTGGATTTCCTCTCTGGTATTTCTGATAATAGACGCTTCCATTTCTTTTCACCCTAACTTCAAGCCATTCTGACAGGGCATTAACAACAGAGACACCAACGCCGTGCAGGCCGCCAGAAATCTTGTAGGTTTTTTTGTCAAATTTGCCGCCAGCATGAAGAACTGTCATTACTAATTCCAGCGCCGACTTCTTCTCTTCAGGATGAATGTCAACGGGAATTCCCCTGCCATCATCTTCAACAGTTACAGAACCATCCTTGTTTATTTTTAATGAGATGAAGGTGCAGTTGCCGCTTAATGCCTCGTCAAGAGAATTGTCAATAACCTCCTGGACTAAATGATGCAGACCGCGCTCGCTTGTATCACCTATGAACATGCTGGGACGCAAACGAACTGCCTCCAGGCCTTTGAGAACAGTGATATCCTTGGCGCTATAGCTATCCTGAATCTGCTGCTGACTTTGCTGACTAGTTTCGCTCATTTTTATATGAAAGCTAATTGTTTAGGAAATAGCTACATTATGTGGAATACCTTTCAGTATAAAAAGCTTATTCTGCCTGGAAATGCCTTATAACACACTTACAGGCCATTTTGAGCATGAAAAGGTTTGAAAATTCAGCCAGGGACTAGTAAATTTTACAGACAGAGAAGCTGTGAAGGATGGTTTTCTGTTTCTTTTATAAAGAAAATAAATTTTACTTTTTAGCCTTCATCTCAACATAATGGCATCTGCCGCAGTAAAACCTGTCAGAATGCTGCGCCAGGAATATTCCTGCACCGCACTTTGGGCATTCCCTCTTTAATTTTTCAAGCTTGCCGGCAGTGACTTTGTATGCCTTCCAGCGCTCGCTTGGCTTCTTGTTCTTGACCTTCTTCTTTGCCATGAGTCATCACTTTGCCGGCTTGGTGGCAGTTTGCTCCTGCTTGGCTTCGGCTTCCTTCTTTTTCTTTTTTACATTCTCAGCAAAAACAAGACTTTGGGGGCTGTCATAAATGTGAAAAAATATCCTAGACTTGCCCTCGCCGAAGTTTGTAGCCACATACTTTAAAGATATCTGATCATGGTTGACTTTAAGAAATTCGACAACTTTCCGGATCACAGAATCTGAGGAAGGCGTTGTTGCCTTGCCGTGGTCAAGCATTGCCTCAACTTCCATCCTTTCCAGGAGTTTGTTTTTATTCTGATTTATTACTTTTAGTTCCATTTTATTGAAGCACAAACGCAACTATGTTACCTAATGTCGGACTTATTTCCTGAGCTTTCCTTATTCTACCAATATTTTTGTGGTTCCTTTCTCCAACATGAAACAACATACTTAATGGTATACTCTCAGAAGTCTCGGGATCAGTACCATAGATCTCCATTTGAGGATTTACCACTAATGTTATCCTATGCGCTATATAATTTGGACCTATAACTTTACTAGCTCTATCAAGATCTCTTTTCAATTTTTCTATAACTCTGTCTGCATATGTCTGCCCTGTTGAATCCATTTTTCTGCCTCCTAACTCACCTTTATTGCATATTCTCCCTTGGCCTTTATGTTTATCTTTTTTGCTATTTCACTTTTATCCACATCTATGATATAAACCCTGCCTTTCCAGTTGTCAGAAAAGTCCCGGCCCTTGCATAATGGGCATTCGCTTCCTTCAACAAATATTCTGCACTTCCTGCATACTTTTTTTGCCATTATTATTTCTCCTTGCTACTTATCCTTGACCTTAACTACCTTTTCTTCTCTCTTAATTTCCTCTTCAATCCAGTTGAAATTTCCAAGCCTGTTCTGCCTCATTGTCAGGCCAATTTTAGGATTGTTTGCCTCTTTAAAGCTTATTGCTATAATCCTGGCTCTGCATTTATCGCCTGTCTTGAGGACTTTTTTGGTTTCCTTTCCTGTTAAAACGTTTGACTTGCTGAAGCTTACAAAATCATCCATTGTCTGGCCAATGTGGACCATCCCATCTAGTGCGCCCATGTCTAGAAAAGCGCCGAAATCAGTAATATCAGAGACTTTGCCGAGAATAACTTCCTGCATCTCTGGCTTGAAAGCCAATATCTTGAATTTAGTATTGTAGTATGCTGCTCCATCACCTGGAATAATAACGCCGTCGCCTATCTCGACTATATCAGTAACAGCAACAACAGCCCCAAGCTCCTTGCCCACCTTGCCTTCAAAGCCTGCCTTAAGGCTGTCAAGGACGCTCTTCTTGATATCGTCGCTGAACTTGCTAGGCGGCACTCTTACATGGCTCTTAACTTCAATTTCATAATACATTTTCTTTGATTAGATAACGCTTTTGTCTTATTGTGATTATGCCGAAGCCTGCCTTTTTAAGCTTTTCTTTCAGGACCTTGTCCTGGGTGGCTATTATATAATCCTTGAAATCTGTTATTAAGTCATCGAAAGAGCCCTGCTTGGCAGCATTAATAATTTTTAGTTTCTTTGAGTATTCTAATGCCAGCCTTGCATCTTTCTTGCCCTTCAGTTCTTCCAGGGTTTTGTCTAGGATATAAACCTCGAAGTTGTCGTCTATTATTCTCCTCAGCTCGCTGAAAAGGTCAATCCTGAATCTAAGCGAGCAAAGCAGGAAGTCTGTGTCCAGGATTATTTTTTGCAT
>CAYIQA010000048.1:0-4124 GCA_964365475.1 Candidatus Woesearchaeota archaeon
CCCTTCTGCCAGACTCTTCTAGGGTTAATCCTTCAGGAATAAGTCTATCTATGTCCTCCCTTCTTTTCCTGTCTGCTATTTCCCTTTTTCTTTTTTCCCTGGCATTTCTCCATGCATCGCGCTGGCCTGTTATTTTTAAATAAGTGCTGATGCAACTTTGGTTTTCATTAATAAGGCGCGCAATCTCTGTCTGACTTAACCCGTCTTGTATGCCTTTTTGGATTATCCCTATCCTGCCTTCTCCAGCAATTTGGTCTCCATAAGCGGCATATGCAGTCTCAACCAGTAATGGGGAAATATTTAATGCACCAGCGGCAGCTGCAGTCTGGTCTCTCCCAAACCTGCTTATATTCCTCTTTAGCACAGTCTCATAAGAACCGACAATGTTTGCAGCCAGACCCATATCTGCAGATATCTCCTCTGTTGACTTTCCAAGCTGCCTCAACTCAAGAATCCTTGCAATCCTGTCTTCGAGCAATGACATAAGCCAAGATGGGAAAACTTCCTTTTTAAATGTTGTGAACATGACTATTTATGAGTAGTTATATTTCCGTGGGCGAAAAAATCAAATACAAAGTTTTAAAAACCAAGTAAAATAAAGTAAGGGCGAGAGAAGGAAGAAAAAAACATAAAAATGAGCGAATTATTAGTAAAACAGAAGGATATTGTGGTGCCTGGCCAGGAGCTGGCTGTTGGCATGGACTTTCTTCCAGCGTATGGCTCTTACAGGGATGGTGATAAGATAATTGCGAACTGCGTGGGCCTTGCAAATATTGACGGTAGGCTGATAAAAATAATACCCCTGAGCGGGAAATACAGCCCAAAAAGGGGCGACACTGTTGTAGGCAGGGTTGTTGACATGAGCTTCAGCAACTGGTATGTTGACATCGGGTGCGCAAATGATGCTGTTCTTTCCTCGCGAGAAACTGGCGGCTATGTAGACAGGGGGGCTGACCTGACAAAAATATACAATTTTGGTGACTATATTGTTGCAGAGATAAGCAAGGTAACAAGGGGTGTAATCGAGATTACCACAAGAGGGCCTGGGCTCAGGAAACTGGGGTCTGGAAGGATAATAAAGGTTAATCCGACAAAAGTTCCGAGAATAATCGGAAAGCAGGGAAGCATGGTGACTTTGATAAAGGACAAGACAGGGTGCAGGATTACTGTAGGTCAGAATGGCCTGGTGTGGATACAGGGTGAGCCAGACAAAGAGATGAAGGCTCTTGAGGCAATAAAAATAATTGAGAAGAAGGCGCATCTTGAGGGCCTGACTGACGAGATAACAAAATTTTTGAGTGACGGCAGCGAAAAGATTGAGAAGGGTGGAGAAAATGCAGCAGAAAAAAAGGCATGACGGAAGAAGGTTTGATGAGCTGAGAAATATCGAGGCTAAAACTGGCGTGATAAAAAGAGCAGATGGCAGCGCGATGTTCAAGATGGGAAATACATGCGCTTATGCTGCGGTTTATGGCCCAAGGGAGCTTCATCCAAAATTCATGCAGAATCCTGAGAAGGGTGTACTGAGGTGCAACTACAACATGCTTGCGTTCTCTGGAGCAGGGGAGAGGGTAAGGCCTGGCGGAAACAGAAGATCAAAAGAAATAAGCTTGGTTACTGAGAAGGCTTTGCTGCCTGTGCTTGACCTGAGCCAGTATCCTAATGCTGTTATTGATGTCTTTGTAGAGCTTCTTGAGACTGATGCAGGGACAAGATGCGCAGGAATATGCGCAGCTGCAATGGCTCTTGCTGATGCAGGAATTCCAATGAAGGATTTGATTACTGCTGTTTCTGTCGGGATAATGGATGACGGAATTATGCTTGACATTGACGCTCATGAAGACTGCGACATCGGGGCTACTGATGTTCCTGTTGCCATAATACCAAGAACTGAAGAAATAACGTTGCTCCAGCTTGACGGCATAGTAAAAAAAGACAAACTCAAAGAGGCAATTGCCCTGGCAAAAAATGCGTGCAAGAAAATCAATGAGGTGCAGAAGGCAGCGCTGAGGGAGAGATATCAAAATGAGTAAAATTATCAAGGAGCACATAACTGCCCTGCTTGAGAAGGGGATGAGGGAAGACGGAAGAAAATTCCTTGAATACAGAAAGCCAGTTACTATTGAATATGGAATATCACCAAAGGCTGCAGAGGGATCTGCAAGGGTCAAGATAGGAGACACAGAGGTTGTTGCAGGTGTGAAAATGGGGATTGGGGTGCCTTTTCCTGATACTCCTGACGAGGGCGCGCTGATGATTGGGGTTGAACTTATTCCCCTTAGCAATCCGAGCTTCGAGACTGGGCCGCCTGACATTGAAGCCATTGAAATGTCAAGAGTTATTGACAGGGGGATTAGAGAGAGCAAGGTCATTGACCTTAAGAAGCTCTGCATAAAAAAAGGCGAGAAAGTCTGGATGGTGATGATTGACATCTATCCCATTAATGATGCTGGCAATTTGTATGATGCATGTGGCCTTGCTGCGTGTGCTGCACTAAAGGACGCGAGATTTCCAACGCTTGACGAGAAGAATTTTACTGTTGACTACAAGAAGAAGACAAGCAAAAAACTTCCCCTGGGGGACATGCCAATAGGTGTGACTGTTGTGAAAATAAAAGACAAGCTTATTTTGGACCCTATAACACAGGAGTGGGATAATCTTGATGCAAGGCTGAGCGTATTCAGCATGCCTGGCGGAGAGCTGTGCGCCCTGCAGAAGGGTGGAGATTCTCCTCTGAGCGAGGATAATATTTTCCAGATGATTGACATCGCTGTTGACAAGGCAAAAGATTTGAGAAAGGTGCTTGAAAAGTGAACCTTACAAAATACGAGAGGGCCAGGATAATCGGAGCCAGGGCGCTGCAGATTTCAATGGGCGCTCCCCTGCTTATCCAGTTCACTGAAGAGGATTTCCAGAAGATAAAGTTTGACCCCATTAAGATAGCGATGAGGGAACTTGAAGAGGGAATTCTTCCTATAACAATCAAGAGGCCTTTACCTTAATAGCCCTAGCGTTCTCTCGAAGCTTACAGGCACTGTGCCGCCATATTGATATCCTGTGTGGTAAGCAAAAACCGCCAAGTCGTGAAATAATTTCTTTTGGCTCTCGCTTGGTTCTTCGCTGCCCGATGGCATGCCTGAAAATTGGCTTGAGACCCACTGCTCGTAGTCATTTTTTAATACAGAGGCAGATGTTGGGGAGGCATCATCATGAAAACTTCTGGCATCAGCACCTGCCTGCAAGCCCTTAATCAAGACGTCATGGATAATATTTTTTATTCTCCCGTCAATTCTCGGCGCCTCTGTTGCAGTTCTTCTTTCCAGCTCGCTAGAAGCCGGTGGTGGGAATGCAATAAAGAGGAAATCTGCCATTTTTTTCAGTTGCAATCAATGCAGATTTTATCAAACCATTCCTGTTTTTAAATGTTACGTTTGTTACATCTCGTTAGTTAACATGAATCTTTAAATAGGTTCTTTGACTGGGTGTTGCTATCCTAATTGCGGGAAAAACGGAGGTGTGTAAATGGCAAATATATTAAGCGAAACTAGTGGTGCTATTATAACTCCCCTACAGAGCATATGGCTCAAGATTGTTGAGATCATTCCAAATCTCATAGGGGCTATTCTGGTTTTGATTGTCGGGGCTTTTGTTGGCGTGATATTAGGTCATGCTACAAAGGTTGTTCTTGAAAAATTAAAGGTCGATGAGATGATAAGAAAGGCAAAGCTTACAAAGGCAGTCGGACATGTGCATGTGCCAAACCTAATCGGGGAGGTTGTAAAGTGGTACATTCTCGTTCTGTTTTTGGCTCCTGCTGTTGAGCTTGTCAATTTAGGTGCGTTGTCTGCAATGCTTGTCAAATTCGCGTTATGGCTGCCAAGCCTGATAGGCGCAATTTTAATATTTTTACTTGGACTTGCTGGGATACATTATTTGCATGCCACAATCAATGAGCATACAAAACTAAGAGGTGCAAAGACTGCTAACAAGGTCCTAAGCTGGGTGCTTGGAATTGTATTAATATTATTGGTGCTCAGGCAGATTGGAATGGATGTTAGCATCTTGGAAAATACTTTCCTTCTGGTTGTAGGAGCCTTTGCAGTAGGCATTGCATTGGCAATGGG
>CAYIQA010000049.1:0-4085 GCA_964365475.1 Candidatus Woesearchaeota archaeon
GTTTCCAAGCTGTTCGGGTGGTCTGGACTTGACCCGTCGCAGCGAGGAATTAGAAGCCTGCGGAGTTTTGGGTGGTCTCTTATTCCTTCTTCTAATGCTGCCAGCAGGGCATAATCGTTAAATGACCTGCCACTGGGATTTGCTTTCAGCACTGCAAATATCATGTGCCTTGTGGACATCCTACCAAGAACGTCTGGAAATTTAACTGCTTCTTTTGTTGTCATGACAATAAAGTGCCGCTACTCCTTTAAATATATTCGTCTTCAGCAACATTTATATCTTGGATATATTTTGTTAACTTCATGCAAAAATACAGATTTCTCGAGGATGTGGCAATAGCTGACATAGCATTTGAAGCCTATGGGAAAAATCTGAATGAGTTATTTACAAATGCAGCTCTGGCCTTGTTTGTAATGCAGGCTGACTTGAAAACTGTAAATCAGAAGAGAAGCTGGAAAATTAAATTAAAAAATTCTGAAATTGACAAATTATTATTTGATTTCCTTAATGAATTAATTTTCCTGAAAGACAGGGATTACAGCATTTTCAGCAAAATAAAACTGAAAATTACAGAAAAAGACAAAACTTACCATCTGGAAGCAGAAGTCTGGGGGGAGAAAATAAATCCAGGCAAGCATAAGCTCGGGAATGACGTCAAGGCTGTGACAATGCACATGTTTGAGGTTAAAAAAGAAAAAGGTAAATGGAAGGCAAGAGTTGTTGTTGATATTTAGCCAAAAACTTTGGTTTTTTGTTTAATAGCTTTTAATTACCACAAAGCTTAAAAACAACTTTGAGCCTTTAACAGTTAATATAAAATGAGGGATTAACTTGATAAGAGTGCTAACAAATTTTATAAAAAGGATTTTCTTGCAGATTTTCAGGGAGAAGAAAAAGGTCAAACTCGGTTTCTATGGGCCTCCGAACGGCGGGAAAACTACCCTGAGCAACAAGATATGCAAAGACTGGCTGGGAGAGGAGGTAGGAACTGCTTCTAAAATACCCCATGAGACCAGGGAAGTCCAGTTGAAGGAGTCTGTTGTAATAAAGCACAAGGGAAGGGAGCTTGAATTTACTATTGTTGACACTCCTGGAATAGCCACCAAGATAGACTATGAGGACTTTATGAAATACAAGATGACAGAGACTGCAGCAAAGAAAAGGGCTAAGGAGGCTACAAGGGGTGTTATTGAGGCTATAAAATGGCTTGATGACATGGACTGCGTGGTTGTTGTGCTTGACAGCACGCAAAATCCTTATACCCAGGTTAATGTCACTATCATAGGCAATCTGGCTGCAAGAAGCATACCAGTGCTGATAGCAGCAAACAAGGTTGACTTGAAAAAGGCCAATATTAAGAAAGTTGAGAGTGCTTTTCCCCAGTATGATGTTGTGGGAATATCAGCCCTAAAAGGGGATAATATTGAAGAGTTTTATGAGAGCTTGTTCAGGGTTATAAAAAAGAGGTGAAAATGCTAACGCTACAATTTGTGCCGTATGGTGACATTGAGAATCTGAGTTCTGCAGAGAGAATAAACAAGCTTTTGAGAGTTGTCAAGGAAGAGAAAATAGTCTTGATGCAGGGCAGGTTAAGGCCTGATGAGGAAACGGGACTTATAGAGAAGACAATGCAGCAGATAGGCAGGAAGTTCAAGGGCATTGAGATATGCACTATTTATCCTGAGGAGAACAATGCTGCCTTGTTTGGAAGGCTTAAGAAAGAGTTTGTTAAGCTGCTTATCGGCAACAGGGAAGGAATAACAATAATAGGGCCTGCCTCTATAGTTAAGGAGATAAGAAGAGATCCAAATAAAATACAGCTTTTCACCAATGTGCCTACAAGAAGAGGCTCAAGAAGGAAAAGGAAGTAGAAACATTTATAATGATTGTAAGTCCTGTCTTTTGTTATGCCACACCAGTGTGTAAAGTGCAGCAGGCTATATGAGGATGCTTCTAACGAGCTTTTGAAGGGGTGCAGTGAGTGCGGCGGAAAGTTCTTTTTCTTCATGAAGAAGCATGATATTAGGCAGGTTCAGGAGATGACTTCCAGCCTTTCAAAGCAGGAGAAAGACCAGCTTGAAAGGGATGCAATGGATCTTGTTGGCTGCGAAAGGATAGACCAGCCTGTGATACTTGACCTGGAGAACATAAGGATGCTCAAGCCTGGAAAGTACGAGATTGACCTGGTTGATATCTTCAAGGGCGACCCTCTTGTCTACAAGCTTGATGACGGCAAGTATGTTATAGACATAGCAACTACTTTCAGGGTCAAGGAGAAGTAAGCGTAAGCCGGAAGATTTGCGGAATTTTGATGGAAAGGCATATAAAGAATTATAGCCCCTATAGACAGTATGAATCAAAATATTCAATCAAGATTTGCATTAAAGAGGTCGATATGGGATTATCTGTTCTACGCTTCTTTATTAATAATATTTATCTGGCTTATCCTGAAGGTAAGTGGCGTAATCAGCAGTCCTGCATGGCTAGAATATGGGATACCAGTAGCAGGGGCAGTTGTGACTTTTTTAACATTTCATTATAGCATTATGGATAAGATTGTAACCTTAAGTGTTAACATGGCAAGATCTGAAGAAAGGCTGATACATGTTGAGAAAGATATTGGAATACTTAAAGGGGATATTGGTGTGCTCAGGAATGATGTGGAAGTGCTGAAAACCAGGATAAAGTGAGTTCTATGGGGTCACCAGGATTTGAACCTGGATCAAGCGCTCTGGAGGCGCCTATAATGACCGGGTTATACTATGACCCCCTGCTTTTAGCTTTTCTTATGGCGGGTATAAATAGTTTACTGAATATTATAAAATAATATAATAATAGGCAGCCTCCTGAAAATGGGCTACTTTTTACCACCCGAAAGATTTATATACTAGTCATAACTGCCCAATAGTTAATAAAATACAAATAAATTATCATGTTATGGGGGGTTTAATCAAAATGAAAAATAGAATGGCACTGGTTTTTGCTTTGCTGTTGGGTTTCATAGCAAGCGTTGCTGCAGTCAATGCAGAATTTACAATTGGCAAAGTCCAGGTTGATGACTTTGACATTTCTGGAAACAGGTTAAATGTTGAAAGGGGAGATGAGATTGTTTTAGAAGCATGGGTTTCTTGTGATGATAATTCAACTCTGACAAGCGATCTTCATGACGATGTAAGAGTAAGAGCAAGGATTGACGGTTACGAATTTGGCTCAATTGAGGACATAACCCCTGTCTTTGAGTGCGCTGAAGGCAATCTTTACAAGAAGACATTGGCTTTGCTTCTGCCTATTGATCTTGACGCCTCAGAAAACTACACTTTAAGGATTGAGGTATTTGACAAGCTGGAAAGAACTGAAAGTGTTTATGACTTGTTCGTAAACGAGCCAAGGCATTTTGTCAACATATTTGATATTTTCACAAGCCCTGTAAGCAATGTAAAGGCAGGAAGTCCTTTATTTGTGACTGTAAGGGTTGAGAATCTTGGACAGAAGAGCCAGGACAATGTCAAGGTTACAGCAAGCATTCCAGAGCTTGGAGTGACTGCAATTGGCTATACTAAGGATGACTTGATAACAGAGATTCAGGAAGAGGCTCAGAGATTTGATGACGAGGAAGAGGACACAGATGTTGTGACTTTAATGCTAAGGGTTCCTGACGATGCGCCTACTGGAAATTACAACATTGATGTCGTTGTTGAGTACAACAGAGGGCATGACTTCGCAACTGGAAGCAAGTCCATGTTTGTGCAGGGAGCTGAGCAGCCTGTAAAGAAAGCTGATGCCTTGATAAATGTTGATTCAAGCAGCAAGGACTTGAGCGCTGAGCAGGAAACAGTCTACAAGCTTATGTTCGCAAACATAGGAGAGGAGACCGGGCTTTACAGCGTTCAGGTTGACGGCGAGGACTTGTGGGGAACTGCAAGAGTTGAGCCAGGGTTCCTGAGCCTTGAAGGCGGAAGAACTGGCGAAGTAAATGTCTTTGTGAAGGCCAAGCCAGACGCAAAAGCTGGAAACTACAACTTTGTTGCCAGAGTTCTTTCAGGAACAAGCGTTGTAAGGGAAATAAACCTTAATGCAAGGGTTCC
>CAYIQA010000050.1:0-4050 GCA_964365475.1 Candidatus Woesearchaeota archaeon
TCCCATCTTTATCACTAGCATCCCAGAGACCATTTATAAATATTGCGCTGCACTTTTCTACATTATCTTGACCTCGGCGCCGAAATATTTCTTCACTATGCTATTGAGATTATTCAGGTTTTTCCTGTTTCTTCCGATGAGAATTGCCTTCGTTGTCGAGTCCTCGGTTTTTATTTTTATAAGAGAACCATCTTTTTCAATATTCTTTGCTTTTATAGGGAATATGCAGTTCTTCACAAACTCAACATCATCAGAATTGAACTCAATAACTCTTATCATTTTCTTTAATATTGATGCAATCCTTTTCACATTTGACCCGCCCCTTCCGATTGCCTTTCCAGCCTCGCCCTGCGCAGTAACAAAAACAAGAGTATCATTGTCGTCAAAGAAGGCATCCTTGACTTTTGCCCTTGTGAGGACTTCAAAAGTGTTTATGTAGCCTATAATCCTGGCGTCAAATTCCATGTTATTTTTCGAGTTTTTATTTCTGGTCTTTTTCGTGAAGGTTTTTTCCCGAGGCTTTTTCGCAAAAAGGCTCAGCTCAGTAGCTTATCACAGTCACCGGGAAATTTTTCTTGCAGATCAGGGCAAGCTCGTCGCTTGGCTCTTCAAGTTCATGCACAGCAGCCTTGCAAAGTCCGCTGTAGTAATTTATGTCCTCCCTTGCAGCCTTTGGGCAGTTCTTGGCAAGGAACACGGCCTTGGCCTTCCCAAGCTTTAAATTCTTGATTGTCCTTTCAGTCCCAAATACGAGCTTCTTCTCCTTCAGCGCCTTCTTAAGATCTTCCATGCTCATTCTTTCTTCTCCTCTTTCTTTGGCTTCATCTTGGTTACAAGGTCTGGCAGACCAGTTCCGAGAGGAACTGCCTGGTTGAGCATCACGTTCTCAATAACAGAGTTAAGCTTGTTAACCTCCCCTATCAGCGAGGCATCGACAAGGTGCTTTATCGGGGTTTCAAAGCTTGCCTTTGCCAGCACGCTCTCCTTCTCCCCTGTTATTCCTGATCTTGTTATCCCCTTTATCTGGCCTGTGTTTGTCATCACGTCAGCTATAAACAATATGTGCCTCATGTCAACTTCCAGGCCCTGGTCTTCAATGACCTTCTTTGCCTCGTTAACAATGGTCTGCCTTGCAGCCTCTATTCCGAGAACATCATAGACCCCAAATATATTGTTTGTTGTTGTATTTGAGGCATCGATTTCTTTCATGTTAAGAACGTCTCTTAAATTCTTTCCTGCAGCGAGTATTATAAAGTCCCCGCCTGATTTCACAGGGAGAACCTGGCTTATTCCCTCTACGCCCTTGACATAAACAGTCTTGACTTTCTCCTTGAGCTTGTAGGTCTCCATAAGCTCGTTTTCCTTTATCTTTGTCTTCAAGGTTATTGAATCTCCGTCGTCTTTTATTCCTGCATTTTTTATTTCCTCTTCAATAGCCTTCACAAGCTGCCCAGTTGTTATCCCGAAGTCCCTCATCTTCTTCTTGTTCAGCTTGAGGTCTACCTGGAGCTTTGCAACATTTATTGAAAATTCCTCAACGCACTCCCCAACTTTCGTCTCCTTAATAGACGCAGCAATCTTCTTCACATTGTCAGCATCCTTGATGAATTCCTTTTTTAAGTGAATTTCCATAAGGGGAGTTGCAATCTCTTTCCTTGCATCAAATAATTCTATAAGCCTTGGCAGGCCCTGCGTGACAGCAACTTCAGCAACGCCTGCAAAGTGAAATACATTTAAGGTCATCTGCGTGCCTGGTTCGCCAAAGCTCTCGGCTGTTATTATCCCAATAGCCTCGCCAGGGCTTATCCTTGATTTCTTATATTCGCTTTTTATTGCCTCGAGAGCTTCCCTTGCCTGCTTCTGATTGAGCTTGAGCTCTTCTGCCTTGTCTCTGAAATTATCCAGGACCTTCTTCGGCAGCTTTCCCTCATATTCTTTTATGATATTATGCATTTTGCTTCTTTATCTCCCTGAGAATCTTGGTGATGTTAATCTCTCCGCCCTCGGTCTTGCTGACCTCAAGGCCGTCTTCTCCGTATTTGAACTGGATGATATTCTTGTTTGCATCCCTCACAGTGTTGTCATATTCTATTTTTATGTCCTGGAGTGCATTCGCAAGCCTTCTGTAGAGGTATCCTGATTTTGGAGTTCTGAGGGCAGTGTCCATTAAACCATCTCTGCCTGTCATTGCATGGAAGAAGAACTCGTAAGGGCTTAGTCCTGATTTGAATGAGCTTTTTACAAAGCCATGCGCCGAAGCCCCCAGGTCATTTTTCTTGAAGAAGCTTAATGTCCTCTGCTTGTAACCAGTTGTGATTCTCTGCCCCATCAGTGCCTGCTGGCCTACGCAGCCAGACATCTGGGTGAGGTTGAGCATATTCCCCCTTGATCCTGCCTTTGCCATTATTACAGCAGGATTGGCCATTTTTATTGAGCGGGCAACATATTCGCCAACCCTGTTTCTTACCTTGTTAAGGACTTCAAGAGTCTTTATCTCAAGAGTCTCATTTAATGTTTTTCCAGGAAGAATATCGAGCGTTCCTTCCCTGTATTCCCTGACTATCTCGTCAACTTCCCTGCTCCCCCCTTCAATCTCCTTTTCAACGTTCTTCATAACCTCATTGCTGATATCCATGTCAGCAACGCTTATGCTGAATCCCCTCTTAAGAAGTATCTTGATCCCGAGCCTGAACATCATGCCAATGAGCTCAACAGTCTCTTTCTCCCCGTATTTTCTGTAAAATTGTCTCAGCAGTTTCCCTTTCTCCTCTCCAACGGAATTGCTGTCAATAACCCCGCTAGTCAGGTTTCCGTTTTCAATCACAACAAGTGCATCGTCTCCAAGCTTTGGTTTCGGGTTTTCTGATTTCTTGTAAGATTTTGAATATCCCTCATAACTGAAATCTTCTGGAAGAAGCTCGCTGAGAAGCTCTTTTCCGTTTATTGCCTGCTTCTTTAATTTAATGTCCTCAATTCCGATGCTGTTCAGTATCTGCACTGCCTCTTCTCTAGAGAACTGCATTCCTTCCCCCTTTGTAAGAAGATATAGTCCTGTAATTGAGTCTTCTACGCAGCCCATTACATTATGCCCATGCTTGGGAGTTATAAGCTGGGTCTGAACTTCCATCAGGATCTCTGCCTCTGCCCTTGCCTCCTCAGTCTGAGGAATATGAAGGTTCATCTCATCGCCGTCAAAGTCTGCGTTGTATGCATTGCAGACGCTTGGGTTTAACCTGAAGCTCTTTCCAGGCAGAACCTTGATGCGGTGGCACATTATGCTCATCTTGTGCAGGCTTGGCTGCCTGTTGAAAAGGGAAATATCCCCGTCAGTTATGTGCCTCTCAACAATCATTCCAGGCTCAATCTCCTGGAGTATCTGCTCTTTTGTCTCCTCAGTTATCTGCTTTTTCTTTCCGTCAGGCCTTATCACATAGTTTGCTCCAGGATAGGCATGTGGCCCTCTTTTTATAAGTTCTTTAAGCATGCTGATATTCCACTCATTAACCCTCTCTGGTATTGTTAACTCAAGTGCAACAGCCTGGGGAATTCCAACCTCATTGAATTTGATTTTTGGATCCGGGCTTATAACAGTTCTTGCAGCGAAGTTCACCCTCTTTCCTGCGAGATTGTGCCTGAATCTTCCTTCCTTGCTTTTTATTCTCTCTGTTAATGTCTTGAGCGCCTGGCCTGACCTGTGTCTTGCAGGAGGAACCTGGCTTATAGCATTGTCCATGTAGGTTGTCACATGGTACTGAAGTAAATCCCAGAGGTCTTCAACTATGATTTCAGGAGCGCCAGCATTTATGTTCTCAAACAGCCTCTGGTTTATCCTGACAATATCCCCAAGCTTGTGAGTCAGGTCATCCTCGCTTCTCTCTCCTGTCTCAAGTGTTATAGACGGCCTCATTGTGACTGGAGGTATGGGCAGGAGTGTGAATATCATCCATTCAGGCCTTGTGGCCTTTGTGTTTACCCCGAGCAGGAAGCAGTCATCATCGCTTATTCTTGCAAGCCTTGTCCTTATCTCAATAGGCGAAAGCCTTCTGTCAT
>CAYIQA010000051.1:0-4026 GCA_964365475.1 Candidatus Woesearchaeota archaeon
ATGGAAACAGCGGGGCTTTAAGGGCGATTTTCGAGAAGGGAATGCCTGGGCAGGCCTTGGGAACAAAGGTTGAGGTTAAGTGAAATCCTCAGGTCTTACCATTAGTATTCCTTTATATCCACCAAGGTCAAGCAGATGCCTATCATAACTTAATATGTATTCGGCTCCAGATTCCATAGCACACTCAATTATTTTATTGTCAGCAGGATCCTCTTTCACAACGAAAACCTTTTCTTCAGGCTCAACAACAAAGGCAAAAGAGAGGATAAAATAAACCAATTTATCAATTTCTTCCTCTGAATAATAAAAATCTCTTTTCAGCACCTTAGCATATTCATCAAGAATGCCTAAAGAAGTATAAATCTCTGCACCATTCTCAATTAATTTTGCTAATAGCTTGTTTGCAACGCTTCCCTTCCATAATGTTGAAGAAATCCATATGTTGGTGTCAAAAACTATTTTAAGATTTTCTTCTTTTTCTAACAATCTTCGGGATGTCTGATTCTTTAACTCCAAGATTCTGCAGTCTCTTTTTTCCTTCGGTTGCAATTCTATCCAGCGCCCTTAATAAATCGGCTTTGGAAGGCGTCCCCACTTTTTTCAATACAATGGCATCCCTGCTTCCAATTACAGCGAACACTGTGCCTTCTTTTGCTTCTAGTCTATCCCTGATCTCATGGGGGATTACAACCTGCCCTTTTGATGACATCCTTACAGTTTCTATTTCCATTTTAATCTTACTTTCTTACTGTAAGATTATCTTATATTTAAGGCTTTTGGTTTTAAAAGTGATTAAGTAAGGACTCTTTAAGAATTTTTGTTCGGAAAAACCGGAAGATTTCCGGATACCGCCAAATAACCCAAAAACCTTATAAACCAATCTTCCAAACCTTAGATTAAGGTGAAAAAATGGGACTAAGACCAGCATATTGTTATAGTAATATTGAAAGGGCCTACACCAGGAAGAGCAAGTTCAAGAACAAGAGCTACGTAAAGGCAGTTCCAAACTCCAAGATTGCAAAGTTTGTCTTTGGAGACAACAAGAAAAAGTTCAGCCACCAGCTGGATTATGTTTCAAAGGATGATGTGCAGGTTCGCCATAATGCCCTGGAGAGCTGCAGGCAGGTGGTAAACAGGCACCTAAATGTCAGGCTTGGAAACAATTATTTCTTCCAGATCAGGGCTTATCCGCACCAGGTTTTAAGGGAGCACAAGATGCTTACTGGAGCAGGAGCAGACAGAATGAGCCCGGGCATGGCGCACGCATTCGGAAGACCAATAGGGCTAGCTGCGCAGCTAAAGAGGGGAAAAGTTTTATTTACAGTCAAGGTTGACGAGGATAATGTTGAGACTGCTAAGGAAGCTTTGAGCAAGGCAAACCCCAGAATTTCCGGACATTATAAAATAGAAGTGAGAAAATTGCAATAATTATTCCCTAAATAATTTATAAGATAAATAACCTGCAATTATAACAGCCACAAAACTTGCCCATGTTGGAACCTGCCAGGAAGCAATCTGGGCCTGCCAGCCTAAAATTATTCTCAGAAGGTGAAGCAGTGCTATCAACAGAAAGATCCAGGCAGATATTTTTATTGCGCTCATTTTTACAGTAATAAAGCATGATTATGGGATATAAATACTTTTCTGAAATTCTTCCGGATTTTTCTGAGTTAAACTTATAAAGACTAAGACCCTTGAGAGTGTTATGAAAACCTTTACCGCGGTAATCAGGAAGGGTGAAAAACAGTTTGTAGCCCTATGTCCTGAAGTTGATGTAGTCAGCCAGGGCTATACTGCTGAAGAGGCTTTGAGCAACCTCAGAGAAGCTGTTGAGCTTTATATTGAAGAAGCTGGTTTGCCTAAAGAATCTTCTGATGGAAGCACCCTTATTAAAAAATTTGAGGTAAGGGTCAATGGCAAAGCTGCCCAGATTATCAGGCATAGAGGTAATTAAGGCTCTTTCTAAGGCTGGTTTTGTCGTAGCCAGGCAGAAAGGAAGTCATGTCGTAATGAAGAAATTAATAGATGGTGGTGAGATCATATTGGTTGTTCCTAATCATGAAGAAATAGATAAAGGAACACTTCTTAATATCATTAGGCAATCCAAATTAAGCAGGGAAGAATTTATGAGATTGATATAGAGCACAATAATCTTTTTATACTAGTTGGCTTTTCCTAAAATTCTATGATCTGGGAAGGGGGGAACAAGCAGATTAGTGACTATCTGAAAAAGACAAGCATTTTTAATGACATTTTAAACAAAGAGGTGAAAAAGAGAGAAGATTTCAAGGAGGAGCTTAAGACCGTTACAGAAATTAAAATTCTTGCATATGAGAAAATTGATTTTGTTGAATGCGACGGCGTTCTTGCTGATTCTAATTTTGATGTGCTGAAAGCTGTTGCTAATAATTTTAAAAGCAAGACTGTCTGGTATAAGTTTAAGGATGATGATTTAAGACTGATAAGGGAGATTCATGATTTGGGATTGAATAATGTCGGGCTGGCTCTGCCGTTTACAGAAATTGAAAATATTAAGGCTGTCAAGGAGAGTTTGAAGAGCATCGGCCTTGAGCCTCTTGAGGAGATTGAAATAGGTGCTGTTATTGAAGCTCCTGCTGCCGCGAACATGATAGAAAGCCTAAGCGAGGAGGGGGTTGATTTCCTTCTGGTTGACTTTTACAAGCTGGCAAGACTAAGCCTTGGCGAAAATCTGAACATTAAAAACAAGGGGTTTATGAGGATTTTAAGCAACATAGCTAAGGTTGCCAAGTACTACAATATTGAAGCAGGGATTTTCGGGAGCTTTGATGAAGAGATGACTGCCATGCTAGTAAACATGGGCTTTGATTCCATAATAGTCAAGAAAGAAGATTTTGAAAAAACAAAAAAGGAAGTAGCTCGAACTGAGAGAAGGCTACTCTTGAATGCTGCAAGGAAAGACTTGAAAGAGCTTTAGATGTAAGCTCTTATGTCTCCCTTGTCTACGATTGCGCCGACTGTGGAGTTTCTCTGCCCTTTGACGACTCTGACTACGCCATTGCCGCCTCTCACTAGATCTACAAGACCCTTGAACATTGCTCTTTGCCCAGGATCCAAGCTTGAATCATCAACACGTGCAGCTACAACTTCCCTTCTGCCAAACCACGAGAACGGATTGTACAAACTCCTGCAGGCAACTGTGTAGAGGGCTCTGCCGCCAGCTACGTCCTGCATGTCAACAACTCTTGCCTTTGCGCTGTATCTATTGTTTGCCATTTTTACCTCCTGATTGTTATTATGTTATTGCCAATTTCATTGCCCACTTACGAAAACCCTCTTTATTCTGGCTGGGGATATTAATGGGCCCTTCTTCTGACCAACAACATTAAGGCTTGTACCTTTATTAGCTGTATGATCAAAAATTCCATAAAGCATCTCCAATTCTCTGGCAGTATACTCCCCTGTAGGAATAAGGACATTATACCAATTACCTTTTCTTTTTGTTACAACCTCCAGATATGGCTTTGAAAGTTCTCTGCCGCTATTATGCACATCAACAATCCAATCAACTTCCGGATGTCTTATATTTGGATCTTGGGTTACAGAAGAGGCCATAGCCTTAAGCTCTTCATTCATATTTACATGACTTGATTGGGTTACAGTTGTTGCTTTTCCTATTTCCCTATCTCTAATGTCTATAACTCTAGCGTTTCTAAGGACTGGCTTTTCCCTGCCCTTTTCACTAAGATCCCCTGCAACAACAACTTCTAATCCGCCGTCTCTGGCATATCTAAGTGCTTTTTGAAAAGTGAATACCTCATCATAATTTGCGAACCTGTTTAGAGGAAAATGCCCTAGCATAACCTGACTCCTGCCCCTCGAAAATAAACCGCTAGGAACCTCTAGATTAACAACTAAATGAACATTATCCTTATCAGAAGGTTCATATTCAATATCTCCCACTGCAGCCCTGTATTTTACCATTTTGTTTATTTTTACCTCTGTAGCCTTATGTTACTACTTAATAATTATATAACTGCCCCTTTA
>CAYIQA010000052.1:0-3969 GCA_964365475.1 Candidatus Woesearchaeota archaeon
ATTATTTTTTCTTCAGAAGGAGAGGCCCCAAGCCTCAACAGCTTTAAAAGCCTGCACGAGGCTGTGGCTGGGGGCGTAAGTGCAAGTGAGGGGGTTGTGTTCATTGACAAGGCTTATCACATAAGTCCCAGTTTTATACTTGTGGGCTTCGGTTCCAAACAGGATTCTGTCTTTGACAGGTGCGGGGCTGAAGAAGTTAGAAAGCCAAAGGTGGCTGGGTGCAGTGGTGCATGTCTTTGCCTTTATGAGGAGACAGGTGGTGATATTGACTTTGATGTGCCGGAGATAAAAGAGTGCCTGCCACTGGATTCCAAAGTTCAGGATGTTATTACCCTTAATTATTATAATCCTGAGAAAAATGAAGTGAAATATCTCAGCAACAAGGATAGCGATGAGTCGAGGAGGATATGGCAGAATGTCGGGGGCAATCAGATAACTTCCAAAGAAATACTTGGGGAGTTTTATTCTGGCGAGAGATATGGCGATTATGAATATGCTGACTTTTTTGTTTACGGCCAGTGCAGGGACTTTAGTTCTGACATCAGCATAGAAGTTCCTAAATTTATTTTAGAGGTTGTTAATTCCAATGGCAAGTCTACTGTGCTAGTTGTTGCGCAGGGTACTTTAGATTATGAGAAGAGGAAAGAGGCTTTGTTCAAGTCCTTTAGAAAAACAAATGAAAATCCAGCTTAGCAAAAAAGGGGAGTTTGATGTGGTGAATTATGTCATGTGGATAGCTGTGGCCATAGCATTTGGGGTGCTTGGCTATTCGTATGCAGTCAGCGTGGGCACAAGCGACTACTATGAAGCTAGGCGGGATGCAGCAATTTTCGGCCTTGCAGGAGAAGCGATTCCGAAGCTTCAGGGCGAATTTATGGGTGTGTATGATATTAACGAGAATCTTGAATATAAAATTAATACCAAAGAGGTTTTTGTGAAAGGGGATGGGTTTGAGATTAGGCATAGCTATTCTTATGATGAAAATAAAGGGATATCTGCAACAAATGAAAATGGCAAACTGGTTATTGAAAATTAACAAAAAGGGGTATAATATTGAGGAGTTTCCTGTCTTAATTGGGGCTATTTTAATAGATATAATAGTTGTTGTGACTGTTGTTGCCATTGCGAATGCAAATACTGAGAGGGGTTTTGACTATTATGGCCTTGCTTTAAGCCAGAATCTTGACAGGATTTATGCAAGCGACAGCTGCTTTGCATACAATGACGGGTTTCAGACTTTTATAGGTGCTCTTGACAAATCTAAAATCAGCAGCGAGACCCTGAAAAAATGCCTGAAGAATGAAAATCTCGGGATAAGAATAGTTTTTGACGAGAAGGATGTTATTTACAATGATGAATTTCTGTTTGCTAGCAAATACTCAAGCTGTGTGGTTGCAGAGAAGCCTTACAGCTGCGAGAAGAGGGAGCTTAAACTGGTTGTTTATGAAAATGGGAATCTTAAAAATACTAATGTGAGAATAGAAGGGGTGCTTAAGCATGCATAAAAAGGGATTTGCAATGATGGAAGTTCCTGGAATGATAATAGCTGCTGTTCTTTTTCTCTTTGTTTCTGCTGTTGTTTTGGGAATTTTAATTTTTGCTCCGGGAAGGTCTGTTGTTTTCACAGCTGATGTGGGAAGTTCAGAGAATGACGCCATGCTTAATGCGTTGCTTATGCACAAACATGAAGGAAATGATATTGCGTCTTTGATTGCCAGGACAGTTGAAAATAGGTTTGATAGCGAGAGCAAGGACCTTGGCGTTCTTAAAAAGGCATTGGATGAATATTTTGGGGACTATTCGCAGCTGTGGATGATGAAAATATCTGTAAGGCAAGATGCTGAGAAACCAGATTATATTGATGAGTATTTTCTGTCCAGAGACCAGACATTAAGGAGCAGCTATGATGTTTTCTTCAGCGACTTCAGGGAGAATCATCCTGATTCTGCTGAGCCTGCTCACCTGTTTTTGCCAAAGGGAATAAAGATTGAGTTTGCTGCAGTCAGGCCATATGCTGCCGGAGGAACGTCATGACAGGCAGGAAAGGAATGGCGTTTCACGTAATAATAATTGTCCTGCTCGGTCTTGCTGCGATAGCTGTGGCATTTTTCTCCAGTTTTGGAAGGAATAACCTTGCGGATGATGTCGGAAGTGCTGTTGGTGAGATAGAAAGGCAGTTTGAAGAGGGCAACAGGATGATGGCCTACATCCAGTATGCCGGCCAGTTTGCTTCGTGCGACGCAATAAAAGATGATCTGAAAGGCGGGGTGGTGGCTGGAAATGACTGCATGAGCATTGAGGGCCTGCCAGTTCTCGGCAATCTTGAGAGATGCAAAATAAACAGAGACAATTTCAGGCTGGGCTTCCTCAAGCATTTTAAAAATAAGTTTAATGATTACTACAAAGGCAGGCCTTTTGACTTTCCTGAGAACAATTACTTTTTTGAGGTTGATGTCGGAGAGAAATTCAGCGTTGTCGGGAAGGCTGTAAAGAATCTTGATGTTGAGGGAAAGAACAGATATTCAATAAAGCCGGATTTCAGGGTGCAGAATGATTTTGACTTTTCCAAGGTTGAGGGCATCTACAGCGATATTGAGGGCAAGAGAGAATGCCTTGCAAAAACAGATTTTAGCGATCTTGCTGATGATGAAAAGAAGCTTGTCAGGGCATGCGAGCTGAAAAACCAGGATTTAAATATAAGAAAAATAGGAGACAAGCTCATTGTCGAGACTGATCTGAACCAGAAGCTTTGCTATTATGACAAATTAAGGGTCAAATTTGTTTATCAATTAACACCAGCTTTGTAGAACCAAAATATTTTAATACTTGACTTTTTCTTTTACTGCAGGATGAGATACGAGGACATAATAGCAAGGATAAGGCAGCAGAAGGACATAAGCATTGAGGAGCTTGAAGCGAGGATCAAGGAGAAGCTGGCAAGACTTTCTGATCTGATAAGCAAGGAAGGGGCTGCGCATATTGTTGCAAACGAGCTTGGGGTAAAGCTTTTTGATGACCTGAGAAGCAGGAAGCTGAAAATCAACAATCTTCTTGGGGGAATGAGGTCTGTTACCATAGCTGGTAAGATTACGCAGATGTTCGGGGTCAATCACTACAATAAAAACGGAAGGGAAGGAAAAGTTGCAAACATGTTTATGGCAGACGAGACTGGAATGGTAAGGGTTGTTTTTTGGGATTCAAATCATATCAAACTGATCGAAGATAACCAGATAAAGGAAGGTGATATAATAAGAATTAGGAACGGCTACATAAGGGTTAACAACGGGTTTAATGAGATACATGCAGGGAGCTATGCGCAGGTTTTTGTAAATCCTCCTGACGAGAAGATTGAGAACGTCGCTGAGAGCCAGCATTTCAGCTTTGAAGATAAGAAGATTAGCGAGCTTAAGGACAATGATGACAATGTGGCCATATCTGGGACTATTGTTCAGGCATTTGAGCCAAGATTCTATACTGCATGCCCAGAATGCGGGAAGAAGGTTTTGGCTGAAGGGGAAAGTTTTAAATGCGGTGAGCACGGGATTGTAAATGCAGAGCATGTTCCTATATTAAATGTTTTCTTTGATGACGGGACTGACAGCATAAGAGTTACTGCCTTCAGGAACCAGGCTGAGAGAATTTTAGGGCTGAGCAGGGAAGAGGTTTTAACCTTTAAGGACAACCCTGCTGCCTTCGAAACTGCTAAAGAAAATCTGCTTGGGAAGCAGCTCAAGATTGTTGGAAGAGTTAAGAATAATGAGATTGCCGGAAGGAATGAGTTTACTTCCAGGCTGGTTTTGGATGTGAATCCAAAAGAGCTTGCAGGCCATATAGCAGACGAGCTGAAAGCTTAAGGGAAAGGTTTATAAATATAGACTGTGATATATATTTTTGAAAATAGGGGTGAAAAACCTCTAGAAATATTCTAGAGAGCTTTGATATGGAAATCACAACAGGAAGACTTAAAGA
>CAYIQA010000053.1:0-3946 GCA_964365475.1 Candidatus Woesearchaeota archaeon
ATCTTCAGGATTCACGCTTAAATAAACCTTTTCTGCGCTGTTAAAGTCATTAAACGTGACTAATGGCATCTTGAGGGTGCTTAGCTCTTCTGGCGAATAACTAAAGATAAACGTGGACTGGCCTATTTTGACAGCCCATCCACCCTGCCCCTGGTTGGTTTTTATATACTTAAAGCCCTTGAATTCCTTCACTTCCACATCATCATTAATCCCACCTATTATAATCCCAAATACGCTGATTATCATAATTAAGGCAAGAAAACCAGGTAGGATCAGCTTCTTCAGTTCCATGAAAGCATGGCTCTATCTGGGACTTAAAAATGTTTTGATAACAAAAAACAGGAAAATAAAATAAAGAAAAAGGCTAAATGCCTTTTTATTCTACGCTGACTCTTGGCGAGCTCAAAGTTCCTGTAACCTTGGCTTTCATTCCGCTAAGCTTGTAGTCCTCGAAGTTGGCCAGTACCTTTGATGCCATTCTTGTGTCCATAGCATCTGTACCTGCAGCCAATATTGCTACCTTGTCCCCATTCTCTGCAAGCTGTATTACAGCCTCGCCTGGCGCATATGGCCATGCACTGCAAGTTGGGAATCCTGCAACCTTCTCAACAACATCGTTTGCACAAGGTCCGCCTACAAGGATTAGGTTGTAGTTGCTTCCTGAGCCTGCCTCAGTGTCAAGCAATGTCTTTGGAGATATGCTTGCAACAGTGCAGATCTCTCCAGCCTTTGTCTTTGTAACTGAAGACTCGCCCATTGTAATGAATACCTCTGCCCCCCTCTGGGAAAGCGGGTATTCAATTGTCAATGTCTCTGCGTCTTGGCCGCCTGTTGATGGGTCATACAAGTCAATATATACACCATAGTCAGTCAAACCTATTAAGTGGTCCTCGTTTGTGTCTGGTTCATCTAAGAATGTGGTTCCTGCAAACTGGGATTCATTGTTAAAGGCGCTATGATTCCCAAGCCTCGCTAAGGTAGTGTTAAGACCCAACTCGTTATTAGACCTTGTAATGTCAAACCCAATTACAAAGTGTTCATTCTGTGATGATGTGCTTGTTGTTCTGGATTTGACTTGAGATGGCGTGTTTTCATCAAAGTTCTCACTCAGGGTTATCAATGTTAGTGTTATGTTTGCTCCTTGAGGAGGCGTTATGTTTCCGTTGAGTCTAAGGGTATCTCCGACTACAGGGTTAGCAAATCCTGAATATCCTGCTGTTCTATTTGCAGTTCCGTATACTGCGTCATAGTAGCTTGCGTTCGAGTCAGTGTTGTTCATTACTCTTCCGAAGTCGATTATACCGCCGCCATTTACAGTGAATCTGATCTCATCTGCCCTTATATCTCCGTCACTGTTCATGTCAATTGCTAACCTATTAGCATTTACAGTGCTGCCTGCTGTGTGGTTTGCATGTGTGCTGTTCTCCACATAAGTTACATAGGTGTTACCTCCAAATACAAGGTTCGCCTTACCCAATACCGATACATTGGCGTTTAATGCAGAAAAGGTAAACTTCCTTGATCCAACAGCCTTGTCATCAAATAATAGCTGGCTGCTTGAGATATCAATACTATCGTATCTTACTATGTGGCTAAATGATGTATCATCTAGCGGAGCATCCATGTCTGACAGCACGAAGTAGTCCTCGTCTCCAATGTTTGGAGTGAAGTTTGCTATGTTCGTGTCACTATTGCTTAGGTTTTCAGCAATACCTTCACTAAACACAAAGTCATGCTCGTCATCTCCAAATCTTAGGACACCACCCTCATTTGTCAAATATGGGAATGTGTAGGTCTGGCCTTGCCTGCTTTCAAGTGTCAGCTTGTACGAGTCATCTCCAGAAGGATCCAGCTTAATTAGCGAGACACCGGTGTCTGTAAGACCTTCATATCTAATGTCCCAGTTGCCAAGCATTCCCTGAGGCTCGTCAAGGAATTCTCTTACTCCATGTCCTGCAGGTACAAATACATCAGTCTGTCCAGGCAGTGCATCTGCATTAAGCCTGTACTTGATTGATGTTACCTCTGCTGTTGTAGAATCAATTTCATTTACTCTTATTTGTACTCGTGCATCCTCAATGTTTTCATTGTCAATCTCCACTCTTTGTTCATATAATGTGTCATCATATTCATTGTCTTTAAGTTCTAGCTTGCTTGCTCCCAAGTAGAACTCTACAATATCTCCAGATCCAGCCTCACCAGCATCATTGTTGATCAAGTCAGAGACACCTACAAGCACTCCATCATCAAGCGTTTCTGTTTCTCCCTCATCAAGCTGGTCTGACAGCTTTCCATTAATCCTGAAAGTTACTGTCTCTGGGACTACGTCCTCAATAATAAGAACTTCTACCTTGTAGTCTTTTCCTTCTACTGTATAGGTCTTTTCCTCTCCCTCTTCAAGAGTGTCAAAGATACTGCCACCAAGAAATTCAAGTGTTATTTCATCATTTACTGTGTCAATCTTTGTTGTTACAACATTGTAGACCTGGCCTAAAATTACAAGTTCCTCGTCTTCTAGGTCGTCTAGCTTGTTGCTTACAATATCAGATTCCAATCCCTCTTCAAATTCCAGCTCATACTCAAAGAATGATGTTGATATGTTTGAACCCTCCTTTACAACAAGGAAGTCACTTACATCCTCAACAGTTGCGTCATTCTCAGTAAAGTTAACTATTGGTGATGTCAAAGACTCTCCAGTTACCTGGAATCTCAAGTATTGGTTATATTCAGTTGTACCTTCATCTGTGGTTACAATTCCGCCTCTTAAGCCATCAACATCAAGTTCTGTTATTGTTTCCCTAACATCTCCAAGGGTTTCCCTTATTTCCAGTAGGTCAGATCCCTCAGAAATTCTTAATGAGTCTCCACTTATGCTTACGCCGCCACCTGCGCCGCTTCCTGTTACGCAAGTCTTGCTCTCAAACTGCAGGCTTGTTGCTATTTCTGCAAGGCCAAGCGTGTCTGAGGCTGCTGCCTTAGCACCAACAACAAATGCGTTGCTTGTATCATAACTTCCATCCTTTACAAAAGGTGCTGGATAATCAGCCAAATCAAGTGCTGCTGCACCGCTAATTGTGGCTCCCAACATTGCTACTGCTGTACCAATAGTAGCCATCTTCTTTATTACTCTTTTCAATCTTTGCATTGAAACACACCTCCGTGTTTAGATTATTATCTTTGCACCCCTCATTTTTCAGGGTACGATTTTTGTCAAGCTGTGGATAGCTAGTCCGTACTACAGGTCTAGCGCAAAAGAACTTACAACCAGGCTATTTATAAGTATTTATCTATTCCAGTATATACTTTTTGGCTGATTCCAGCGTAAAACACCCCTAGAAAGCCTGTATCCTTATTATGGACCTCGGGTCCATACCTTATGTCTACTACTTTTTATACCAAAACATCTTTTTTAACCTTGAATTAAATAAATAGGATTATTTCATCATTCTTTTAGGTAAAGGAGCTTAAAATAATCTATTTCTATCTCTTGCTAAAAAGCAGACAGTTAATATTCATCTCTATCAAAATCTCCCAAATCTTAAAGAAGAATGGCCTAATCGGGGTAAGAAAAGCTTATATAATGGGTAAAATTCTAATACTCATGCAGAAAAGGCCTAAGAAAAAGAGATCATCAAAAAAGAACGTCTGTGAGTTTTGTTAACCGAATAAAAGCGAGCTACTTCTAGGGGGATTTCTCTCCCAAATAGGGCAAAATAGGGCAAAAAGAAAGATTTATAATCAAAGGCTTTCTATGTATGCCCATTCATATTAAAAATTGGGAGGCCAGAAAATGGAAGGAACAGGAATAAAGGTCTTGAGGTGGTTTTTTGGTATAGCCTTTTTGGTGGCTGGATTAGACAAAATATTTCATTTCTCAGGAGCTGCCGGCATGTTTGGAAGCCTTTTTGGCGGTTTAGGAACTGTGCTGCTGGTAATAGCTATTATT
>CAYIQA010000054.1:0-3744 GCA_964365475.1 Candidatus Woesearchaeota archaeon
CCTCGGGACATAGTCTCTGTATCCTTGTGTTAAAGCCCATACTACCAAATGCTCTTGTGTAAGTGCTCTTTGTATTTACGCAGTTACATCTGACACCATCTGTCTTAGCATATTCGTAGTCTGGACCGAATTTCTCCTTGCATTGGTCTGCCTCAGTGCAATACCATTCTCCTTCACTATTTCTTCCTAAATCGCCTGCGCCACCAACTATAACAGTCGTGTAGGTTCCAGTCTTTGACCTTACTGCGCTTCCTGTAATATCTACATTTGCATAAAAGAAAGACACTGCTAGGATAGCTATGGCGAACATAACTGCAGTTCTGTTGCTGATCATTTTTACCTCCTCCTTCATTTTTTAAATATGCTGCCAAAAAATGATTTGACGCGCTGCCAGAATGCTGACTGCTTTTCCTCAGCTATAGGAACTCCGACAACTTCCTCTTCAAGGATTTCAGATATCTCGGGCTCAACAACAGGTTCTATAACCTCTATTTCCTTGGTTGTTGGAAGCTGCTCCTGCGCTATATCACACTCAGCCTCGCCCTGGAAATGGACTCTTGGATTAAAGCCGTCATCAAAGTACTCCCACGTTAATGCCAAGCCATCGTCATAAATGTTTGACACCCTTGCTCTGGCATAATATCTGCCTTCATTATAATTGATGCGGTCGCATGTGTTCATGTATGCTATATAGCCGCTGTACATCTTTGGAGCAGGGTCTGTAAACAATCCGCTGATCCCCTGCCATGTGAAGGGATGATGGTCAGTTATAACATACTGCTCTCCATGGCCGTAAAATCCCTCGAATGTGCCTGTAGCCTTGTTGCATATCCTTGTCGCTTCTTCAATGAATGCATTGTCAGTAACCCATTTGCCTTTAAACTTGCATGACACAGGCATGCCACCAAAACCCCTTATGTCAAAAGTGCCTTCGCCCCTCGGCCTTTTCTGGAACTCTCCTCTTGCCATGAATGTAAATTTCTTTTTTGATTTTGAAGTAGGCAATTCTTCTCTCTTGCATTCTACTATATTGTTGTTAGTCATTGCTTTCAGAGCCCCGCCAGAGCCATATAAGTAGGCATGAGCAGCCCTCTTTCCCTCAGAGTCACCGACATTCTGACAGTAAATTGCCGGAGAGTTTGCTAATTTTGGGGATTGTGATACAGGCTCGCCGCCGCCTATATATCCTTTGGCGTAATATCCTGCCGGGGCCTCCCATAGTATAGTAGAACACGCTTCAAATGAATCATCCTTCCAGACGCATGACAAAGAATTGACGCTAATTTTTATGTTTTCATTGGCAACATTTCCTGTTATATCCCCTTCAACAATGATATAGAGAAAGCTAAAGATTACAACAAGCAGGACGAAGATAGTGGTCTTTTTTATATCCATCTCAATACCTCTTTTTACTCAAGAAATATACCCTATAGAGGTTTAAATAGATTTTGGTTGTTTTTGGTGGTTTTTATAGCAAGTATTTTAAAGATGGTCAAATATTGATTATAAAATGGAAAAACATGGAGAACATGAGCCACAGTGGGCTGACAGAACTGCATCAAAGGTCACAAAGGAAAAGGGCCAGAAAAAGTTTTATGCCTGCGCATCAGGAATAACTCCCTCAGGAACAATCCATGTCGGGAATTTCAGGGAGATAATAACAACACAGCTAGTTGCCAAAGCACTTGAAGACAAAGGGAAGAAAGTACGATTTATATACTCGTGGGATGACTATGACGCCTTCAGAAAAGTCCCGGCAAATGTGCCGAAAAAATGGGATCAATACCTGGGGATGCCGCTAACTTCAGTGCCTGACCCATGGAACTGCCACAATAGTTATGCTGACCATTTCAAAACAGAGCTGGAAGAGAGCATAAAGGAATTTGGCTTCAAAATAGAGTACATATCCCAGACCAAACAGTACAAGTCATGCATTTATGCTGAGGAGATCAAGAAAGCCCTGGAGAACAGAAATAAGATAATAAATATTCTTGACAAGTTCAGGGAGGAGCCGCTGCCAAAAGACTGGATACCCCTGGAAGTTTACTGCGAAAAATGCAACAAGAACAACACGCAGATATTGAAGTATGATAATAAATATATAGTCCACTATGAATGCGAATGCAAGTATTCTAATGAGGTTGACTTCAGAAAAACAGGAAATGTAAAGCTGCTTTGGAGAGTAGACTGGCCGATGAGATGGCATTATGAAAAAGTTGACTTTGAGCCAGGCGGCAAGGACCATTCTGTTGCCGGTGGATCACATGACACAGCAAAAACAATTGTAAAAGAAGTATGGGATTACGACCCGCCAACCTATTTAATGTATGACTTTGTGAGAATAAAGGGCGGGGGCGGGAAAATATCCAGCTCACTAGGAAATGCCCTGACACCAAAGGAAGTTTTAGAGATATATGAGCCGAGAGTCTTAAGGTGGCTGTTTGTTGGATCAAGGCCAAACTCTGAGATGGCAATAAGCTTTGATCTTGATGTCCTGAAGATATATGAGGATTTTGACAAATGCGAAAGAATTTATTTTGATGAGGAGAAAATTGACAACCATCAGGAGATGGAAAAACAGAAGAGGATATACGAGCTTTCTTCTCTGAAAGTTCCAAAAGAAATTCCAGACCAGCCAACTTTCAGGCATTTGACATTGCTGACCCAAATATATGAGGGGGATATTAAAAAGGCTGTCAGGGGTTTGAATGGGGATGCGATAAAGGAAAGAACTCAGTGCGCATGGAACTGGGTGAGAAAATACGCTCCTGAAGACATGAGATTCCGCGTTCATGACGAGCTAACAAAAGAAGTGAAAGAGATGATAAATGAAAAACAAAAACAGGCACTTATCCTCCTCAGAGGCAGGCTGAAGAAAAAAAATTATGGCAATCAGGGGCTTTTCCAGGAATTTTACAGCATATGCGAGGAAGAAAAGATAAAAAATACAGACTTCTTTGAGGGGGCATATCTTGCTTTGATAGGGAAAAGAAGAGGACCAAAACTAACACACCTAATATCAGCGATAGGCAAAAAACGGGCTGTTGATTTGCTAAGCCAACTCTAAACCCCAGAAAACGGCATTCTTAGGCCTATAAGGGGCTATTTTTCAGAAAAGTTTATAAAGGAGTGATTGTTGAAATGAATTGTGCACGGGGGGATTCAAAAGCTCTTTCGTGTAAAAATATTAAAATAAGAATACGCGAGGTGCAAAAAATGGCAGACTTACTTGTTGTAAGAAGCAAGATAAAGGAAGTAGTCAAGAACATGAATGTCGGAGGGGACGTTGCCGAGAAGCTTAGCGAAAAAACTAAGGATCTTCTTTTGGCCGCAGCTAGAAGAGCCAAAGACAACGGCAGGGCCACAGTAAAGGCCAGAGACTTTTAAGGAAAGAGTTTTTCTCTTTCTTTTTTATTAACCAAAAATTTATAATATCCTTGTTCTTTCTGAATTCCATGAGCAAAAGCAAGGGTACGCGCGCCGAGCGGGAACTTTTTCACATGTTCTGGGACAATGATTGGTACTGTTTGAGAACTGCCGGTTCTGGATCAACTGCAATGCCTGCACCAGATTTAATTGCCGGCAAGGACGGCAGACTTTTTGTTCTTGAATGCAAGTCGGGAAGCGGAGACTACAGGTATCTAACAAAAAAAGAAGTGAAAGAACTAATTGATTTTGCAGTGGCTTTCAAAGCAGAACCATGGATAGGGGCAAGGTTTGACAGGGAAGGCTGGTTTTTTGTAA